>JAIOQA010000091.1 GCA_021413675.1 Deltaproteobacteria bacterium
CGCTCGCCACGCTCGCGCTGGTCTCGCCGCGGGGCGTGGCGCTCGGCCCCGCCGTCGACATCGCCGCGATGAGCGCCGAGCTGGGCGCGCCCGCGATCGCGATCCACCGCGCGCGCCTGCACGCCGCGCTGCTCGACGCCGCGGGCCGCGAGCGCGTGCGCACCGACGCCGGCGTCACCGGCTACGCCGCGCGGCAGGGCGGCGTCACCGTCCACACCACCGCCGGCGACCTCGAGGCCGATCTGCTGGTCGGCGCCGACGGCCTGCACTCGGCGGTGCGCGCGCAGCTCGTCGGCGACGGCGCCCCGCGCTACGCCGGCTACACCAGCTGGCGCGGCGTGACCACCGAGGCCGCCGCCGGCATCGCGCTCGACGCGCGCACGACCGAGGCCTGGGGTCGCGGCGCGCGCTTCGGCGTCGTCGGCATCGGCGGGGGCGAGGTGTACTGGTTCGCGGTCGCCGACGCGCCCGCGGGCGAGCAGGACGACGGCGATCCGCGCCCGGCGCTGGCGGCGCGGTTCGCGGGCTGGCACCCGCCGATCGAGGCGCTCATCGCCGCGACCCCGGCCGAGCGCATCGTGCGCACCGACATCCGCGATCGCCCGCCGATCACGACCTGGGCCCGCGATCGGGTCGTGCTGCTCGGCGACGCGGCCCACCCGATGACGCCCAACCTCGGCCAGGGCGGCGGCCAGGCGATCGAGGACGCGGTCGCGCTCGACGCGTGCCTCGCCGAGGCGCCGGGCGCGACCGCCGAGGCCCTCGCCCGCTACCAGCACATCCGGGTCGCGCGCGCCAACCGCATCGTCCGCGACTCGCGCCGGATGGGCGCCGTCGGCCAGTGGCGCAACCCGGTCGCGTGCTGGCTGCGCGACCTCGCGCTGCGCGCCACGCCGCGCGGCACCGTGCAGCGCGCCGCGCGCAAGGTCCAGGCCCTGCCCGCCTTCTGACCGGCGCGGAACCCGCATCGGCGCGGGCACCACCGCCCCCGTTGCGCCATACTCGACGACATGTTGCGCCGCGCGGCCATGGCCGCCCTCGCTGCCCTGCTCCTGACCCAGGCCGCGCCGGCGCGCGCGTGGACCTTCGACTGGCTCGGCCGCGTCGAGGCCGACGCCGAGGCCCTGACCTCGACCGACCCCAAGGACCGCCTCGCCGCGATCGCCGAGCTCGCCAACTACGACGTCACGTACACCGCGAAGTTCCTGATCCCGGTCCTCGACGACGACGATCCGGTGGTCCGCCTCGAGGCCGGCCGCGTGCTCGGCCGCGGCGGCGCGCGCGCGGCGGCGCGCCCGATCATCGAGTGGCTCGGCGACATCACGCCCGCGACCCGCGCCGCCGCCGCCGAGATCCTCGGCGACCTCGGCGGCCCCGAGGCGACCGCGGCGCTGGTCCGCACGCTCAGCGACAGCGACGCCGCGGTGCGCCTCAAGGCGGTCACCGCGCTCGGCAAGATCGGCGCGCGCGGCGACGGCAGCGTGATCGTCCCGCTGATCTCGCGCCTCGAGGACGACAAGGCCGACGTCAAGCGCCAGACCATCGAGCAGCTCGAGGCGCTCCACGATCGGCGCGCGGTGATCCCGCTGGTCGCGCGCTTCAGCGACGGCTCGACCGAGGTCCGCAAGGCCGCGGTGCGCGCGGTCGGCGCGCTCGGCGATCGCACCGCGGTGCCCGCGCTCCTCCGCCTGCTCGGCGATCCGTCCGAGGACGTCCGCACCGTCGCGGTCGCGGCGCTGGGCACGCTCGGCGCCAGCGACGCGGTCGACACGCTGATCGATCTGCTCGGCGGCGGCACCGACGGCATGCGCGCGAAGGTCGCGTACGCGCTCGGCCAGATCGCCGCGCGCCCCGACGCCGGCGACGACGGCACCCGCGCGGTCACCGCGCTGGTCAACGCGCTCGCCCAGCCCGCGAGCCGGCAGCAGGCGCGCGAGGCGCTCGCGGTCGCCGGCGCCGCCGCGGTGCCCACGCTGATCGCGAGCCTCGAGGGCCGCGTCGACGGCGATCCGACGATGGCGGTCGAGCTCCTGCGCGACGCCGCCGACCCGCGCGCGACCCCGGCCCTGCTCGCCGAGCTCGATCGCGGCCGGGTCTCGCAGAGCCTGGTGCTCGAGGCGCTGGGCGCGACCGGCGATCCGCGCGCGCTCATCCCGGTGCTCGGGCTGGCCGGCGCCAGCGACGCGACCGTGCGCCTCGGCGCGATGACCGCGCTGCGGCCGCTGCTCGGCCGCGATCCGCGCGCCGCCGACGTCCTCACCGAGCGCCTCGGCGACAGCGATCCCGAGGTCCGGGTGCTGGCCGCGGAGTATCTCGGCCTGCTCCACACGACCCGCGCCGTCGAGCGGCTCGCGAGCCTCACCGGTAGCGGCAACCCGCCGCGCCTGCGCCGGGCCGCGATCGACGCGCTCGGCGAGATCGGTGACGCGCGCGCGGCCAGCGCGCTGGTCGAGATCCTGCGCAGCGGACCGGCGGACCTGCACCGCGCGGCCGCCGACGCGCTGTCCTACGCCGCCGGCCCCGACAGCGCCGACGCGCTGTTCGCGCTGGTGTCGGCGGATCGCAGCCCGTCGCGGCCGCACCTGGTGCGCGCGCTGGGCGCGGTCCTGCGCGGCCGCGCCGAGCCGAAGTCGCGCGCGCTGTTCGCGCGCCTCGCCGACGAGAGCTCGACCGCGGTCGCGCAGGCCGCGATCGGCGCGCTCGCAGCCTCGGGCGATGCGGCCGCGGCCGCCGCGCTCCTGCCGCTGGCCAAGGACGGCGCGCCCGATCGCCGGCGCACCGCGGTGTGGGCGCTGGGCGAGCTCCACGCGACCACCGCCG
>JAIOQA010000210.1 GCA_021413675.1 Deltaproteobacteria bacterium
GGCCGCCGGGCCGAGCTGGTCGCCGCCGCCACCGATGGCGCGGCGCTGGCCGCGCTGGCCGCGGCCTGGCGCGCCGCCGGCGTGCCGACCGCGACCCACGGCGAGCTGTCCCGGCACCCGGCGCGCACCGCTGCCGAGCGCAAGGCGGCGGTGCACTTCCTGTTCGGCCTGATCCGCAAGGCGCAGGACACCTGGCTGGTCCGCAACGTCAACCGCAAGGTCTCCTACCCGTTCACGCGCCTGCTGCTGCCGGTGACCTGGCTGTCGCCGAACATGATCTCGATCATCGTGTTCTTCATCGGCGTCGCCGGCTGCGTGATCTGGATGACCCCGACCTACCTGGCCGGCGTGGAGGGCGCCTCGCTGCTGCTGTTCGCCGGCTACCTCGACGGCTGCGACGGCGAGATCGCGCGCCTGCGGCTCGAGAGCAGCAAGCTCGGCGCGTGGATCGACACGATGGCCGACGAGGCGACCACCGTCATCTCGGTGGCGACCGTCGGCGTGCACGTGCTGCGCGTGCATCCGTCGGAGTGGCTGTGGTGGATCGTCGTGATCGCGCCGTTCCTGTCGGCCGCGGCGGTGCTGTCGATCTACTACTACCTGCTCACCAGCGGCGCGGGCTCGGGCAACAGCCAGGACTACCCGACGACCAACCCGATCCTGAAGTTCCTGCGGCTCCTGATCCGCCGCGAGGCGATCAACCTGGGCGCGTTCTTCCTGTGCCTGCTGGGGCTGATCGACGTCTTCTACGCGTTCCTCGCGCTGGGCGCGCTGGTGTCGTCGTCGGTGCTGGTCACGCAGCAGGTCCAGCGGGTGCGCGCCAAGCGCGCGCCGGTCCCTGCCGACGAGAAGGTCTCGCCGGCGCTGTAGTCAGCTCGGCCGCTTCGCGGGGGCGAACCGCTGCAGCAGCGCCGGCGCCAGCACCAGCGCCATCAGGATGCAGCTGACCTCGCCGAGGATCGCGGCGATGCCGAACGCGCGCACGCCGCCGTTCGACGACAGGATCAGCGAGCCGTAGCCGACCGTGGTCGTGTACGAGCACAAGAGCACCGCGCCGCCCGTGGTCGCGAGCAGGTGGCGCGGGCCCAGCGGCTCCTCGCGATCGCGGGCGACCAGGTTGACCGCGTAGTCGATGCCGATGCCGATCGTGATCGGCAGCGCGATCAGATCGAGGAAGTGGACGCGCAGCCCGGCGACCGCGCACGCCGCGATCATCACGACCACGCCGGACATGCCGCAGATCAGCGTGATCGCGCCGTGGCGGCGCATCCCGACCACCAGCCACACGACCAGCACCGAGCCCAGGAGCGCCACCGCGATCATCAGCGGCGCGTCGTGCTCCATCGAGTCGACGATGTCCGCGATCACCAGCGGCTCGCCGCCGATGATCGCGCCCTTCGGGATCGGCAGCGCGCGCACCGCGGCCGCGAAGGTCACGCGATCGTCGACGTTCCAGGTCTGGAACCGCGGCGAGCCCTTCACGTAGATGAGGCGGCCGACCGTGCCGTCCTGCTCGACGAACGGCCGCAGCAGATCCTGCGGCACGTCGGCCTCGGTCAGGATCTTGAGGTCGTCGGGCGGGCGCAGCCGCAGGAGCCGCGCCTTCTCGGCGTCGTCGAGCTGGGCGATGTCATCGCCGTCGAGGGTCGTGCGGATCTCGGCGAGCAGCGCGAGCTTGGCCTCCTGATCCGGCGGCACGAGATCGTCGATGCTGTTGATCGCGACGAACAGGTCCTGGCCCTTGGGTCGCCTGGCCTCGATCGCCCGGAGCTCGGCGACCAGCGGCGCGACCTGGGCCCGGTCATCGACCGCGAGCGCGAGCTGGTACGAGTGCCCCGACAGGCTCTTGTCCTTGGCGAAGCGCGCGTTCATCTCGGCGTCGACCTCGTGCTGCGCGCGGATGTCGGCGCCGTCGGCCTGCAGGTCGCGCCAGTCCTTCGCGAACGGATCGTCGACCAGGTAGTGGGTCGTGACCGCGACGCCGATGGCGGTCAGCGCGAAGCCACCCGCGAGCACGTAGCCGATGCGCTTCGGCGCGAGGTGGGCGACCAGCGCGCCGACCAGCGGCGGCTTCGTCGACTTGATCCGGCCGCGGCGATCGAGCCAGTCGAGCGTCACCGGCAGCACGACGTACGCGGTGAGCCAGCACGCGACCATGCCGACGCCGCCGATGATCCCGAAGTGCCGGAAGCCGCGGAAGTCGGTGACGATGAGCGCGCCGTAGGCGACCGAGGCGGTGAGCGAGGCGGCGAGGGTGCCGTGCAGCGAGCCCAGGAGCGCGGGCGCGATCGCGTCGCGCGGCGCGGTGTCGTGCTCGCGGATCTCCTCGAAGTAGCGGGCCAGGATGATGAGCCCGGGGTTGATGCCGTTGCCGACGACGATCGCGGTGAGGAACGCCGACAGCAGGTTGAGGTGGCCGATCGCGACCCACGTGAACCCGAGCGTGAAGCTGACCCCCACGAACAGCGCCCACAGCGAGCCCAGCACCGCGAGCAGCGAGCGGTAGTAGAACCACAGGCCGAGGAAGACCAGGATGATGGTGACGATCGCGGCGATCGCCATGCCCGAGATCACCGAGTCGTGCTCGTAGATCGAGATGTTGATCGAGCCAGCGAACTTGATGATCGTGCCCGGGTAGCGGGCCTCGATGTCCGCGGCGATCGCGTGGAGCTGATCCATCACGGTCCGGTCCTTCGTGATGTCCGAGGACGGGAACGTGACCGCGAGCGAGTAGAGCTGGCTCTTGCCATCGGTCGAGATGCGCGACACCGGCGCGCTCGCCTGCTGCTCGGCGTCGTCGAGGCGGGCCTGCAGCTCGTCGAGCTTGCCGGGCTTGTTCGCGGCGGCCTTGGCCGCGGCCTGCTCGTCGTCGTCGTCGAGATCGACGTACAGCGGGTTGGCCTCGAGCCGCGCGCGGCGCAGGCGATCGTCGAGCGCGGCCTTGGCCTCCCGCAGATCGGCCAGGTCGACGAACAGGAACCGGTGGGCCCAGCCGAAGCGCGCGGCGGCGTTGTCGTCGGTCGAGATCGAGGACACCAGCGCGGGATCGAGAGCGCGGAGCCGGGCCTCGAGATCGACCGCGGCGGTGGCCCGGGTCGCGGCGTCGGGCGCGTCGAGCATGACGAGCGCGTTGCCGAAGGTGCGCGCGCGGTGGCGCAACACCTCGAGGTCCTGGACCGAGCGCTTCGACGGCGGCAACAGCGAGGACAGGTCCGAGCGCAGCGGCAGCTTCGAGGCGAGGAAGCCGCCGGTGACGAGGATCACCGCGGACAGCGCGAAGATGAGGTTGCGGTGGCGATCCAGCCAGGCCGCGTATCGCTGGGCGAGCGCGAGGGACGACTGACCGCGAGCCATATGTCATCGGGTAGCACGGCCGTCCGGCGGCGCGAGCGGTCCGGCGACAGATCCTGCCGGGTTGCCTACCCGAGGGTGACGTCCAGGAGCGTGTGGTGGTCGTACTGCGAGACCTCCGCGAACGACTCGACCTCGACCTGGGCGACGCCGGGCTGCGCGCCGAGCCAGGCCTGCCACTCGGCGTGGGTCTTGAACATCGCCTCGTCGGGCGGGATCTCGTAGCCCGCGTCGTAGTCGCGATAGCGCAGCCCGGCCTCGATGCGGTGCAGGCGGTTGCGCAGCCGGTAGAGCGGCCCGAACGCCGCCATGCTGTCCTCGATCAGGAAGACCCGCCGGCGCGTGACCCGCACCGCCTCCTGGAACAGCGCCGCGGCCTGGTCGGGCAGCAGGTGGTGCATCACGTAGCAGAACATCGTCGCGTCGAACGCGCGGTCGGGGAACGGCAGGCTCCGCCCGTCGTAGGTCGAGATCGGGATCTCGGGGAACGCGCCGGGCACGACCGCGAGGTCGACGCCATGCGGGCGGATCGACCGGAACAGGGCGATCTGCGCCAGCATGTGGCCGGTGCCGCAGCCGACGTCGAGGACGGCGTCGCCATCGACGAGGCGCGCGGCGATCGCTCTCGACTTGAGGAGATCCCACGGGCGGTAGCGGCTCCACGCGCGGCGCCGGCCGCGGGGCAGGTTGGCGGCCCAGACGCACGCGGCGCCGATCGACTGCAGCGCCGCGCTGGTGATCGCGCGCTCGAGGAGGGGACGGCTCACGCGGCACCTCGCAGGCAGTGAAGCGCGCGGCGCGGCGCGTGGTTGTCAGATTCGATATCCGCGGTGCGAGATGGGTAATCGGTGCAGGGGTGTATCCCGGCGTTGACTCGATGGGGTCGGTCGCGACCCTCGGCGGCGGCGCTCGTCGGCGAACACGGCATCGGCCCGCACCTTGCTCCAGGTGTCCGGGTCTTTCCATGGGTAGTTCTTTCACCCGCGATTCCGTCGATGACGGTAGTCGGCGGACTCCGTATTGGTGGTGCGCATATGCGAGAGGCCCTCCCCATCCTCGAGGCGGCCTACGATCTCGAGGCGCCGCGGCAGGCGTGTCTCGAGGCAGTAGCTCAGGCGGTGTCCACCGCGCTGGGGCGGCGTCAGGCGCTGCTCGCCGTCGAGCTTCCGCGACTCGACAGCCTCACTGCCGCGATCCCGACCGGGTCCGTGTTGCTGCATGCGCCCGAGCGGCTGCTCGCGCTCGGCCTGGAGTTGAATCGCCTGCTGCCGGTCCATCAGTTTCGCGCGGCGCTCTACGAGTCGCCGCATTTCTGGTCGGTCGTCGAGAAATACCCGGGTACCGAGTTTCTCGACGCGGTGCGAAACAGCGACGTCGGGGAGTTCGGCGTCATCCATGCTCCGAATGACCTCGACGGCGGACTCAATATCTCGGTCATGGTGCCGGGGATCGCGAGCTGGTCACCGGCGGTGCGCGCCCGGTGGAACGCGGTCGCGGAACACCTCGGCGCGGCCTGGCGGCTGCGCGACACCCTCGATAACCCGCGGATCGCCGGCGAGCTCACCGTCGACGGGACGCTGCGCGACGGTGCGCCGCTCGGGCCGACCGCGCGGGAGCGGCTGCGCGCGGCCGTGATCCAGCGCGAGCGCGCGCGGTCGCGAGGCCGCGGCGGCGACCGCGAGCGGCTATGGCCGGCGCTCGTCGACGGGCGGTGGACCCTCGCGGACGCCTTCACCGCGGCGGGCACGCGCTACGTCGTCGCGCACGAGAACCCGCGCGGCGCACCACACCTCCGCGCGCTCCTGCCGCGCGAGCGCATGGTGCTCGAGCTCATCCTGGCGGGCCGCTCGGGCAAGTGGGTGGCGCTGCACCTCGGCGTGTCCGAGCCCACCGTCACCCGGGTCCTGCAGCGCGCGCTCCGGCGGCTCGGCGCGGCGTCGCTCGAGTCGCTGGCCGGCGTTCGCGCGGCGCTCTGTGATCCGCTGGAGCTCGGCGGCGCGGCGCTCGCGGTCGCGCGGCTCGAGCACCTCACCCGCGATCTCGCGCAGCTCACCCGCGCCGAGCTGGCGGTGGCGCGGCTGGTGCTCGAGGGGCGGACCACCGCGCGGATCGCCGCCCTGCGCGGGACCTCGGCCCGCACGGTCTCTCATCAGCTGAGCTCGATCTATCGCAAGCTCGGGATCGCGTCGCGCCGCGAGCTCCTCGCGCGCTTCGCCTGACCAGCGATCAGCGCGCGGCGGCCTGCAGCGTGACGTCGAGGAGCGTGTGGTGGTCGTACTGCGCGACCGCCGCGAACGACTCGACCTCGACCTGCGCGACCCCGGGCTGGGCGCCGAGCCAGGCCTGCCAGTCGCCGTGGGTCTTGAACATCGACTCGTCCGGTGGGATCTCGTACCCGGCGTCGAAGTCGCGATAGCGCAGGCCGGCCTCGATGCGGTGCAGGCGGTTGCGCAGGCGATAGAGCGGGCCGAAGGCCGGCAGGCTGTCCTCGATCAGGAAGACCCGCCGGCGGGTGACCCGGACCGCCTCGCGGAACAGCGCCGCGGCGTGGTCCGGCGACAGGTGGTGCATCACGTAGCAGAACATCGTCGCGTCGAACGCGCCGTCGGGGAACGGCAGCGTCCGGCCGTCGTAGGTGGAGGTCGGGATCTCGGGGAACGCTGTGCCGGGAATGGCGAGGTCGACGCCGTGCGGCTGGATCGCGCGGAAGAGCGCGATCTGCGCCAGCATGTGGCCGGTGCCGCAGCCGACGTCGAGGACGCGATCACCGTCGACGAGGCGGGTGGCGATCGCGCGCGACTTGAGCAGATCCCACGGGCGATAGCGGCTCCACGCGCGCTTGCGGCCGCGCGGGAGGTTGGCGAGGAACACGCACGCAGCGGTCATCGACTGGAGCGCAGCGCTGGTGACGACGCGGTGGAGACGTGGGCGGGGTGGGCGATGGGGAGGGGATGCGGCGACGGCCATGGAGAGCGCGTCAGCAAGCGATGGGCCGCGCGCCGGCGTGAACAGCGGTTCTCGTCGAGAGGGTCGCGAGAGGTCGCGCGGTG
>JAIOQA010000211.1 GCA_021413675.1 Deltaproteobacteria bacterium
CGGGCCGGGCGCGAGCTCGCCGCCGTGCGACAGCGCGAACCCGCCGCCGTGGGCGAGCGCGCGCCGCTCGCGCCGCGGATCGTCCTCGAGGCGCAGCGACACGTGGGCGCCATCGTGCTCGAGACGGAGGATCGCGACCGCCATCAGCCCGGCTCCAGCGCCGACGCGAACCAATCGCCTTCGGCAGCCTCGTCGATCTGCGCGAGCCAGTCGCGCACCGGGTCGAACACCGCCGCGCCGCGCGCCGCCGCGACCTCGCGCACCAGGTGGTAGAGGTTGAGCGGGTGGATGTCCTGCCACTCGTGGTGCGCACAGGCCTCGGCGAGCGCCTCGAGCTCGAGCACGCAGGCCCCCGGCGGGCGCAGGCGCAGCGCGCAGCACGCGATCATCTCCGCGTGCTTCAGCGCGAGGTACGGCGACAGCGCGCCCGGATCGATCCCGAGGAACAGCGCCTCGGCGTCGGCGTACGCCCCGCGATCGTAGGCGTCGTGGCCGAGGTACGACCGCGCCATCGCGTGCGCGGGGGCGATCGCGAGCACGCCGTCGAGCGCCGCCGCGAGCTGCGCCTGCAGCGCGGGCGACGTTCGCCGGTCGGGATGCAGGTAGGTCGCGTAGCCGAGCAGGTAGCGCAGCTCGAGATCGTCGTCGGTCGCCATCGCCGCGCGGATCGCCGCGAGCGCCGCCTCGATGCCCGCGCGCCGCCGCGCGACGTCGTCGGTCGCGTCGGCGTCCGCGATCAGATCGCGCAGGTGCGGGACGGTCGCCACGCGCGCAGCATAGCGAGGCCGCTGGCGGTTCGGGCACTATGGATGTGGCGATGGAGCTCCGCGATCACCTGCTGGCGCTGCTGGGGCCGATCGCGATCGGGGATCCGCTCGCGCCGGAGGTGAGGCTCACCGGCGCGTCGACCGAGCTGGGCCTGCGGCTGACCTTCGTCGCCCACGGGCGCGAGATCCACGTCGAGCTGGCGCCCGCCGCCGACGGCTCGCGCCACGCCGCACGCACGCCGCGGCTGCTGGTCGCCTATCGCGCCAGCGATGCGCTGCCGGTCGATCCCGCCGCCGGCCAGGCGCTGTGCGCGCTGGTCGCCGCGCGCATCGCGCCGCGGGAGGACGCGGTGCTGGCGGCGATCGCCGCCGATCCGGACGTGCTCGCGGATGCCGCGAAGATCCGCGAGGTCGAGGTCGCGCGCCTGCTCGAGCTCGCGGGAGCGCCCGACGCGCGCTTCTACACGCTCAGCCCGTACGTGGGCTGCCTCATCGGCTGCCGGTTCTGCTACGCGCAGTCGCGCCTCGCCTCGGTGCGCCGGCTGGTCGGCGCACCGCCGATCGCGTGGGGCTCGTGGGTCGACGTGCGGGTCAACGCGCCCGAGATCCTCGCCGCCGAGCTCGCGACCCTGCCGCCGCATCCGATCAAGTTCTGCCCGATCGTCAGCGACCCGTACCACGCCATCGAGCGCGACCGCGGCCTGACCCGGCGCTGCCTCGCGGTGATCGCCGCGCACCCGGCGCCGTCGCCGGTGCTGTTGCTCACCCGCTCGACCCTGATCGAGCGCGACGTCGATCTGCTGGCCGCGATCCCGCGCGCGATCGTCGGCATGTCGGTGCCCACGCTCGACGACGACGTCCGCGCGCACTTCGAGCCGCGCGGCGCGCCGATCGCGCATCGCCTCGCGACCCTCGGCCGCCTGCGCGCCGCCGGCATCGAGACCTGTGCCGTCATCCAGCCGCAGCTGCCGGGCCCGGTCGACGCGCTCGCCGACGCGCTCGCCTCCTGCGTGCGCTCGGTGAGCCTCGACATCCTGCGCGGGGAGGAAGGCGCGGCCGCGCTGTTCGACGATCCGCGGTTCGCGCACGCGCGCGACCCGGGCTGGCAGATCGCCCAGCGCGCCGCGCTCGCCGCCGCGCTCGTCGCCCGCGGCGTCGCGGTGTGGGACGGCGAGCTTCCGTCCAGCTTGCTGCCATCGTGAGGTGGTAGCCTCGGATCATGTCGCGCCGCGAAGGGACTGTCGCCGCGCCGGCGCGGTCCCGCGTCGGGCTGCCGATCGTCGCCGACGGCTCCGCGCGCCACCCGCTGCTGCTGCGCCTGCCCGACGGCGATGCGCCCGAGGGCGCGTGCAACAACGGCTGCGCGACCTGCGTGACCCGCGCGATCCAGCTCGACACCAGCGCGTTCGACGTCGAGGTCGCCGGTCGCCACGTCGTGATCCGCCACCGCGAGGCCACCCTGCGCCGCGATCTCCCCGCGCAGATCCGCGCGCTGGTCACGCGCGGCGCCGCCTCGGTCGCGCTCGTCACCAACGGCCGCGTCCTCCTCTATCCCGAGCGCGTCGCGGCGCTGGCCCGGGCGGGGCTCGGACGCGCGATCATCAAGCTGTTTGGCCTCGACGCCGCGACCCACGACGCCCACACCCGCGTCGATGGTTCGTTCGCGCAGGCCACCGCCGCGATCGCCGCCATCCGCGCCCATGGCGCGATCGAGGCGCTGGTCGCGTTCCCCGACGCGCCACCGGATCAGACCGCCCATGCCGCGCTGGCCCGCGCGCTCACCGATCGCGATCCGGTGCGGCTGCCCGAGCCGGAGGTCGAGAGCCACGCCAACGAGTACCGCTACGATCTCGTCGCGCTCCACCCCGCCGCCGCGCCGCCGTGGACCACGAGCTACTTCCCGATGGTCCATCTCAACACCGGACCGCTCTGCAACATCCGCTGTGTCTACTGCAACGTCCGCGGCGGCACCGATCAGCGGCTGTTCAGCGCCGACTACATCGAGCGCCTGCTCGACGACGCGACGGCGCGGGTCGGCGCCGCGCCGGGGCGGCCGACGATCGACTTCATCGGCGGCGAGCCGACGATGCACCCCGAGCTGCCGCGGCTCATCCGCGCGGCGCGGGCCCGCGGGTTCGCGCAGGTCTTCATCTGCACCAACGGCGTGCGGCTGGCGCGCCCCGGCTATCTCGACGAGCTCATCGCCGCGGGCCTGACCGGCGTGCGGCTGTCGTTCCACGATCACCGGCCCGAGGTCGCCAACGCGCTCGCCGACGTGCCCGGGCTCGACACCACCTACGCCGATGTCGCGGCCGCGCTGCTCGCGCGCCCCGAGCTGCACACCCACCTGTTCCGCATCCTGCTCGCCGACACGATCGATGCCTTGCCCGACTACCTGCGCTGGTTGCACGCGCACAACCGCACCGGGCGGCCGATCGATCTGACCCTCGGCATGCCGTCGTTGCGCGGGCGGCTGTTCGATCGGCCGTCGCTCTATCCACCGCTCGATCGACTGCGGCCCGCGGTCGCCGCGGCGATGGCGCTCGCCGCGGAGCTGGGCTTCGAGCCACTGATCCACCACGCGCCCGCGTGCCTGTACCCGGCGGCGCCGGCGCGGACCGCGTGCGTGAACGTGGTCACCACCCAGGTCGACGCGATCGCCGACACCACGACGGTCATGAACTTCGAGGGCGACGCGGTCCACGGCGCGGCGTGCGCGGCCTGCCCCGCGAAGGCGCGCGGCTGCGCCGGCCTGCCCCGCGCGTATTTCGATCAGGACCCCGCGACCGCCGAGGCCTGGCTGACGCTGGTCGCGCCGTGATGCGGACCGCGCTCCTGAGCCTGCACAGCCACGGCGATCGCTCGTTCCTCGATGATCACCTGCTCGCGCACCTCTCGGGCGAGCTCGCGGCGCGCGGCCACGCCAACGATCTGATCGCGGTCGCGCTCGACGCGCACGCGCCGATCGCGGGCGACGCGTTCGCGCGGCTGATCGAGGTGCTGCGCGGCTACCCGACGATCGTCTACGAGCGCACCTGGACGCGCGCGATCCCCGAGGCGGTCGCCGCGGCGCTGCCCGAGGCGATCCTGGTCCACTGCCGCGGTGAGCACGCGCTGGCGGATCCGCCAGGCCGCTACCTCGTCGAGGATCGCGCGGCGCTGCCCGCGTTGCTCGAGCATCTCGCCGGGCGGCGCACGTCGCTGCCGGCCCGCACCGCGCTGCGCACCGATGCCGGCCTGCGCCCGGGCCTCGGCGCGATCGATCTGCCGCCGGTCGCGTCGCGCCCGAACCTGCGACCGATCCTCGTCAACGCCCTTGCGTTCCCCGCCGCGCGCTCGTTCTCGATCGACGGCAACACCGGCTGTCCGTACCAGGCCGACGCCCGCGCCAATCCGGTCTACGCCGGCGTCGCGATCCCCGACGGCATCGGCCGCGGCTGCGCCTTCTGTACGACCGGCAACCACCACGCCGCGCGACCGCAGGCCGAGCTGGTCGCGGATCTCCTCGGCCAGCTGCGCCACATCCGCGCCGAAGCGCCGGCGATCACGCAGATCGTGCTGCGCGATCAGAGCCCGCTCGGCTACCTGACCGAACTGCTCGGCGCGTGCGCAGACGCCAAGGTCGGCGGTTTCACGCTGATGCTGCAGACCCGCGCCGACTGGTTGCTCGCCGGCGAGCGTCGGTTCAAGGCCGCGCTCGACGCCGCGGCGCGCGCGGCGATCACGATCACGCCGTTCCTCGTCGGGATCGAGAGCTTCGCCCAGGCCGAGCTCGATCGCTTCAACAAGGGCGTCACGGTCGACACCAATCGCCGGCTGCTGGCCGCGCTGCGCGCGTGGGAGGCGCACCCCGCGTTCGATCTCGCGGGCGCGTCGTTCGGCTTCATCCTGTTCTCGCCGTGGACCACGCTCGCGGATCTGCGCGCCAATCGCGATGGCATCGCGGCCACGGGGCTCGATCGCCTGCGCGGCAAGCTGCTGCGCTCGCGGGTGCGGCTCTACCCCGACACCGCGCTCTACCACCTCGCGGCGCGCGACGGCCTGCTCGTCGATGACGCGCCCGGCGCCCAGGGCACCGGCGACACCGCCGCGCGCTACGGCTACTACCCGGACCGGCCGTGGCGGTTCGCGGATCCGGTCGTGGCGCGGTTCGCGACGCTGGCGGCGGAGGCGAGCGACGCGACCGAGGGCAAGGACGAGCTGCGGCTGTTCGGCTGCCTGCTCGACGCGTTCGCGGCGGATCCCGCGCCGACCTTGGCCGACGTGCTCGCGCGGTTTCGCGCGCCGCCAGCGCCGGTCATCGCCCCTGCCGCGCTGGTGCGCAGCTCGCGCCGCACGATCGTGCTCGATCTCGGCCACGGCTGCGGTGCCGCGCGTTGCCCGGTCTGTCCGCGTCCGGGCGCCGGACAGGATGCGGCGGCGATCCTGCGCGGCGGCGGTGCGCGGGTCGTGATCCGCGGCGCGGGGCGCGATCCGGACCGCCTGGTCGGCGTGATCGCGACCGCCCGCGCCCAGGGCTTCGGCGAGATCGTGCTCGCGACGCACGCCAGCGAGATCGCGGGAGCGCGCGACGCCACGCGGCTCGCGAGCGTCGGCGTGACCGCGGTGCTGGTGCCGATCGTCAGCGCGGTCGCCGCGGTCCACGATCGGATCGTCGGCGAGCCCGGCGCGCTGGTGGCGGCGCTGGTCGCGATCCGCGCCTTCGCCGCCGCCGGCCTCGCGATCGAGATCGAGGTCCCGATCGTGCCCGCGCGCCTGCAGGATCTGGGCGCGCTCGTCGAGTTGCTCGCGCGGGCCGCGCCGGTCCGGACGCTGCGCCTCGTGGTGCCGCGCCACGCGGTGCCCGACGCGATCGCGCCGCCGCCGCTGGCGGAGCTCGGCGCGCGCGTCGACGCCGCGATCGCCCGCGCCACGGCCCTCGGCATCGCCGCGCCGCTCGAGGTCACCGCCGGCGTGCCGATGTGCGCGGTCATCGATCACCCCGCGGCGCGCGCGGCGCTGCGCTTCGATCCGCGGCGCACGAGCGCGGTCGCGGGCTGCCTGCACGTGGCGGCGTGCGCCGGCTGCGCGGTGCGCGGGCAGTGCCCCGGCGTGCCCGCGGCGTACGTGCGCGCGCACGGCGATCGTCAGGTCGCGGCGATCGCGACCCGGCCGCGCGATCTCTACGAGCAACGCACGACCCCGCGCCGGATCTGGTCCGAGGCCGAGCGCGCGTCGGCGCGCCAGGCCGGCCTGCTGGTGCTGCGCCCGACGGTGCACTGCAACCAGGACTGCGCGTTCTGCAGCGCCAACGAGAGCACGCCCAACGTGTGGGCGGACCCCGATGCCATGCGTCGCGCGATCGCGCGGGCCGCGCAGCGAGGCGTCGAGCGGTTCTGGGTGTCGGGAGGCGAGCCGACCCTCGCGCGCGAGCTCGCCGGGTACATCGAGGTCGCGCGGCGGAGCGGCGTGCGCAAGATCGAGCTGGTGACCAATGGCGTGCTGCTCGATCGCGAGGCGCGGGTCGCCGAGCTGGTCTCGGCCGGCCTGACCCACGCGTTCGTGTCGCTGCACGGCCACGACGAGGTCGTCAGCCGCGCGATCACCCGCAAGGAGGGCGACTTCGCGCGCACGCTCGCGGCGATCGGCCACCTGCAGCGCGCCGGCGTGCTGACCGTCATCAACCACGTCGTCAGCGCGCACAACTACCGGTTCCTCGAGCGGTTCGTCGAGCGGGTCCACGCGCGCTTCGGCGGCGGCGTGATGATCTCGCTCGCGTTCGTCACGCCGCAGTACAAGGCGCTCGAGCACCCCGAGGTGGTGCCGCGCCTGTCCGAGGTGCAGCCGTACCTGCAGGCCGCGATGTGGCGCGCGCTGGCGCTCGGCCAGCCGTTCGTGGTCGGCTCGCGCCAGGGCGTGCCGCCGTGCCTGCTGGGTGCGTTCGAGGCCTGGTCGGATCTGCTGCAGCTCGCGCACGAGGCGCGATCCGAGGACGCGCCGCAGAAGCAGCAGGGGCCGCGCTGTCACGCGTGCAAGTACGCGCAGGTCTGCACCGGCCTGTGGCGGCCGTACGTGGCGCGCTTCGGCACCGACGAGCTGGTGCCGATCGCCGGCGCGCCGATCGATGACGCCGAGCGGATCGCGCTGCTCGCCCACGCGCGGCGCCCGCCGTGGGGCCAGCCGATGCGCTTCGAAGAGGCCGCGCCGCGGCTGCGCAACCTCGCCGCCGAGCACGCCGGGCCGCCGGTGGTTCCTCGCGACGATCCCGCGCCGGCGATCGCGGCCGAGCTGACCCGGCCCGCGCGCGTGCTGATGGTCGGCAGCGGGCCGCGCGCGCGGGTGCTCGCCGCCGCGCTGCGCCGGGTGCCGGGACTGGCGATCGCCGGCGTGTGCTCGCCGCACGCGCCCGATCGCGATCGCGCGTTCGATGGTGCGCCCGCGTTCGTCGAGCTCGGCGAGGCGCTCGATCGCACGCGGCCCGACGCGGTGATCATCGCGTCGGCGACGCCGACCCACGCCGCGCTGGCCCGCGCGGCGCTCGCGCTCGACCTGCCGGTGCTGGTCGAGAAGCCGCTCGCGACCGACGAGGCCGAGGCGGGCGCGCTCGAGCATGCCGGCGGCGCGCGGCTTTGGCCGGCGCACGCCGATCGCTTCGCGCCCGGGCTCGACCAGGTCTTCGCCCGCGGCGGCGACCTGGTGATCGCCCGCCACAGCCCGACCGGCGCGCCCGACGTGCCGCTGGTGTGGAGCCGCCCCGCGCTGTACGAGAGCCTCTATCACTTGCTGGTGCTCGCGCATGCGCACGCCGGTGATCAGGGCGGCGCGCTCGTGGTCACCAGCGTGCACGCGACCGGCGAGCAGCGGCTCGAGCGCCTCCGGGTCGAGCTGCGCGCGCCCGCGGCCGCGATCGCGATCGCGTGGGAGCTCGGCGGCGCGCGCGATGCGCTCGTGCTCAGCGCGGGCGACCTCACCGGGGCGCGGGTCGGGCGCGCCGTCACGCTCGATCGCGGCCTCGGCCCTGCGCCGGTCGCGCGTCGCGGCGGCGATCTCGAGGTCATGCTGGCCGCGTGGCGCGACTGGCTGCGCGATCGCGCGCAGGCCCCGGTCCGCGGCAGCGACGGCGTCGAGGTCATGCGCGCCACCCGCCTCGTCCTCGACGCGATGGCCGCCGCCGGCGCGCCGTTCGTCCGACCTGGCACACCCCGGCACGCGGCCTCACGGTCGCTCGCCCGCCGGTACGACGGCCGGTAGCCCCATCGCTTCGCCAGCGCCGCGGTATGCTCCGGCCGCAATGGGCGTCGGGTGTCCCGGTGAGCCAGTGGTGGCCGACTTCGTCGCCGGCCGCGCCTCGCCCGCGATCGCCGCCGCGATGGCGCTCCACCTCGACACCTGCGCGGCCTGCCGCGCGCGGATCGCCGCGGCCGCGCGCGACTCACTGGCCTCGACCGGTGCGCGCGTCCCGCTCGCCGACGCAGAGACCCTGGATTCGGGCGGCAACACGCTGCCCACCGGCGACGTCCCGATCCCGCGCACCGCCGACGAGCTGCCCACGGTGTCGCGCGGTCACTACGAGGTGCTGTCCGAGCACGCCCGCGGTGGCCTCGGCCGCATCCTGCGCGCGCGCGATCTCCGCACCGGGCGCCTCGTCGCGATCAAGGAGATGCTCGCGGGCACGCCGGGCGCGACCGCGCGGTTCGTGCGCGAGGCGCTGGTCACCGCCAACCTGCAGCACCCCGCGATCGTGCCGGTCTACGAGCTCGGGCGCTGGCCCGAGGGCGAGCCGTTCTACGCGATGAAGCTGGTCGCCGGTGGCTCGCTCGACGCAGCGATCCGCGACGCGCCGACCCTGCGCGATCGGCTCGCGCTCCTGCCGCGCCTGATCGACGTCGCGGACGCGATCGCGTACGCGCACGGCGAGGGCGTGATCCACCGCGACCTCAAGCCGGCCAACGTCCTGGTCGGCAACTTCGGCGAGACGATCGTGATCGACTGGGGCCTCGCGCGTCGCGCCGGCGATGTCGAGATCGCCGCGCCGGCGGCGGTCGCGCTCGACGCGACCGCGATCCACACGCTCGCCGGCGACGTGCTCGGCACGCCGGTGTACATGCCGCCGGAACAGGCGCGGGGCGAGGCCGTCGATGCGCGCGCCGACGTCTATGCGCTCGGCGCCATGCTCTACCACCTGCTGTCCGGGCAGGTGCCGTACGCCGGCGCGAAGAGCGGCGCGGAGGTGCTCGCGCTCTTGCTCGAACAACCGCCCCGGCCGCTGGCCGAGCTCGAGCCCGCGACGCCGCCCGATCTGCTCGCGATCGTCACCAAGGCGATGGCGCCGCGCCGCGACGATCGCTACGCCTCGGCCCGCGAGCTGGCGGAGGATCTCCGGCGCTTCCAGACCGGCCAGCTCGTCGGCGCGCACGCCTACTCGGCGTCACAGCTGGTGCGGCGCTGGATCGCGCGCCATCGCGGCATGGTCGGCGTCGCCGCCGTGCTGGTCACGCTGCTGGCGATCACCGCGGTCGTCGCGGTCCGCGGCATCACCGCCGAGCGCAACGTCGCCGAGCGCGAACGCGGTGAGGCCGACGCGCTGCGGATCGAGGCCGTGCGCCAGCGCGGCCTGGTCGAGGCGCGCAACAACGAGCTCATCATCGCGCAGGCCCGCAGCTACGTCGACCGCGATCCGACCCGGACGCTCGCGTGGCTCAAGCAGCTACCGCCGGGCGCGCCCGAGTGGGCGATGGTGCGGACGATCGCCGGGGACGCGCGCGAGCAGGGCGTGGCGCGCTGGGTGCTCCGCGGCCACACCGGGCACGTCCTCGACGTCGAGTTCACGCCCGACGATCGCGGCGTGGTCTCGGCCGGTGACGACGGCACGATCCGGATCTGGGACCTCGCGACCGGCACCGCGCGGGTGCTGACCTCGCCGGAGCCGGTGACGGAGGTGCTGCTCACCCCCGATGGCGCGCGCGCCGTCGGGATCGGCCCCTGGGATCCCGACGCGCCGCGCGGCCGCGCGATCCGCGTGTGGGACCTCGCGGCCGGGACGTCGCGCGAGGTGCCCGACGCGCCCGATCGCAACGACGCGGCGATTCTGTCCCCCGATGGCCGCACGCTGGCGCTGATCACCTGCCCGGGCGACGTGAGCGTGGTCGCGCTCGACACGCTGGCGCGGCGGGCGCTCCTGTCCGCGCCCCAGGGCGTCGAGCGGAGCCACGTGTGTGCCAGCGCGATGGCGTTCTCCCCGGATGGCCGGCTGCTGGCCGCCGAGGGCGGATCGCGGGTCGCGTCCTGGGTGTCGGTCCTGCGCACCGACGACGGGCAGGTCGTCCGCACCCTCGAGTTGCCCGACGGCGCGAACCCCCGGCAGATCGTGTTCTCGACCGATGGTGCGCGTGTGCTCACCCTGACCCGCGACGGCATCACCTCGTGGGGCGTGGCGAGCGGCGATCGGGTGACCGTGACCCCGCCCGAGCGGACCGTCCGCTTCTTCACCGCGATCGGCGACTCCGGGGGCATGCTGACCGCCGGGACCGATCGCACGATCCGCGTCTGGAGCCCGGGGGCCTCGGCCGGCCGGGTGCTGACCAGCGTCGACGACGATCTCTCCGCGTTGCTGCTCGCGCCCGACCACCAGCGGTTGGTCGCCGCCGGCGACGATCGTGTGGTGCGCGTGCTGAACCTCACCGGGACCGCGTCGCGGATGCTGCGCGGCCACGACGCCGGGGTCACCGATCTCGCCCTGTCGCACGATGGGGCGTGGATCGCCTCGGCCTCCGATGACGGCACGGTCCGGATCTGGTCGCTCGATGGCGCCCGGCGGTACCTCGACGCCTTCGGCTCGCGGCGCGACGCCGCCGATGGCCTCGCGCTCGCGCCCGACGATCGCTCGGTGGTCCTCGCGACCCGCGCGGGGTGCGTCGAGCGCTGGGACCTGGACCGCGCACTCACGGAGCTGCGTGGGTGCGACGCCCCGACCGACGCCACGATCCCGCTGGCGACCACCCGCGACCGTCGCGTGGTCGCGGTCGGCCGGGTCGGCCCCGGCGTCGACGTGTGGACCGGCGGGGCGCACGCGTCGCTGCCCGGGCCGCCGACGGTGGCGTCGCTGGCGCTGACCGACGACGGCGCCCGGCTGTTCGTCGTCGAACACACCGGCGCGGTCCACCTGATCGAGGTGGCGACCGGGCGCGACCGCGTGCTCGCGAAGCCGGTCCTGCCCGAGGTCTGGAGCCGCGCGCTTGCCCTCGCCGATGATGGATCGCGGGTCGCGTGGGCCGAGCAGGATGGTGCGCTCGGGGTCTATGACCTGGCTCGCGACCTGACGCGCACCTTGCCCGGCACCGGCGGCGAGGTCCGCCGGGTCGTGCTCACCCCGGATGGCGCGACCGCGATCTCGACCAACGACAATGGCGACGTGGCGCGCTGGGATCTGGCGAGCGGCGCCGTGACGACGCTCCGGCGCGGCGGTGCGCGCGCGCCGCTGGCGCGATCGCCGGATGGCGCGCGGGTCGCCTCCGCCGATCCGACGTTCGCGATCCACGTGACCGAGATCGCGACCGGTCGCGATCGCGTGCTCACCGGGCACGGCGCCGAGGTCGTGTCGCTGGCGTTCTCTCCGGACGGCCGGACACTCGCATCGGCGTCGGACGACGACACCACGCGCCTGTGGGACCTCGCGACCGATCAGCAGCGGACCGTGGTGCACCACGACGACGTGGGCGCGGTGGTGTTCACCGCCGACAGTGCCCGGATCGCCACCGCGACCTGGGGCGGGACGCTGTCGATCATCCAGGACGATCTCCCGCGCGACGAGGCCGGGCTGCGCGCGTTCCTGGCCGCGGCCACGAACCTCGTCGTCGGTCCGAACGCGCCCTGACCAGGCCCGCGCGCGCTACTCCGCGATCGGCTGCAGCTGACCGAAGCCGTGGGCGCGGACGTAGTTGATGTGCATGCCGCGGCAGCGGGCGCGCTCGCGGCAGCCGTCGCAGCGCAGCGGCCGCGCGAGGAACCGCTCGGTGATGTAGCGCTTCGTGTAGCGGAAGATCTCGAGCCGCCCGTCGGGGCGCAGCATCGCGGTGTCGGCGGTGCGCGGCTCGGGGCGCGGCGCGCGGCCGAGGACGCACGCGGTCACGTTCTCGACCGGGATCGCCGGCGCGATCGGCGCGAGCCGCGCGAAGAACGCGGGGAGATCCAGATCGTTCGCGGTCGCGTCCGAGACCCGCTCGTAGGTCGGCTGGCGCAGCACCAGCCGCGGTGAGGTCGCGTGGTCGAGGATCCAGGCCTCGAGATCGCGGCGCAGCGGCACGACCACCTCGAAGCTGGCGTCGATCGCGAGCAGCGCAAGCGCTTGTGCCGCGTCGCGCGCGACCGCGCGGACCAGGTGCTTGCCATCGAGCGCTTCAGCATCGAGCTGCTCGCGCAGCCCGGCGTAGTCGGCGAGCTCGAGCGCGATCTCGCCGACGGTCGCGAACCCGGCCGCGGTGGCGCGCGCGGTCGCGAGATCCGGCGCGACGATCTGCACGACCCGCGCGCCGCCGTGCGCGGCCAGCTCGACCGGCGGGCGCCGCGGCTCGAGCGGCGCGCTCGCGACGAACATCGGCAGGCGGCGCTTGCCGTCGTCGCTCGGGGCGCTCGCCTCCGCGATCGCCGCCGCGCGCTTGGCGCTCGCCGGATCGCCGCCGTAGATCGGCGGGAGCGTGGCCTCCCAGCCGGTGTCGACCCGGATCACGTCGAAGCGATCGGCGATCGTCGCGCGCACGTCATCGAGCGTGTCGCACAGCGGCTGCAGGTAGCAGTGCCGGCACTGCTCGGGCTGGCGGCAGTGCAGCGGTTCGCCGCGCTCGAGCAGGAGCTCGTACTCCTCCTGCCGGCCGCGGACCTCGTCGTTGAGCTTGTACGGATCCTGGATCAGATCCTCGAAGCCCTCGCAGTGCGCCGGCGGGAAGCGGTTGAGCCAGATGTGCATGTCGGGCTTGCGCGCCCACGCGAACGCCTCCTTCAGGTACGGCTGCATCTCGGCGAGGTCGTAGAACAGGATCTCCTTGCCGTCGGTGTACGCGCGGCCGAACGGGATGATGTGCAGCAGGTCGAACTCGCGCACGCCCTTCGCGACGAAGGTCTCGATCAGCGCGGGCAGCTGGCGCACGTTGCCGCGGTTGACGCAGACGTCGATGTTCACGATCGGCCGGCCGTCGGCGAGCGCGTGCTCGAGCCCCGCGACCTCCTGCTCGAACGCGCCGGCGACGCCGACCAGCGCGTCGTGGATCTTGGCGTTGGGCCCGTGGATCGAGAACGTGATCTCGCCGAGGCCGGCGTCGAGCGCGCGGGTCAGGAACTCGCGATACGCGAACAGCCGGCCGTTGGTGACGGTCTGGATGCGGGGATAGCCGGCGAGCTTGCCGAGCTTCACGAAGTCCACGAACTGCGGATGGATCGTGGGCTCGCCGCCCGACAGGATCAGCCGGGTCGCGCCCTTGCGCCGCCCGTCGAGGATCTGGCGCTTGACCTCCTGCACGTCGCGCATCTCGCCGTCGTGGGCGCGCGAGTCGAGGCAGAAGATGCAGTGGTCGTTGCAGTCGTAGGTCAGCCGGACCCAGTTGCGCTTGTCGTGCGCCGCCTCCTCGCGCACGACGATCTCGTCGGGCACGACTCCTCCTGCGGCGGACTCCGGTGGCACCCGCGCAGCATACCCCGAGCGGAACCGAAGGTTCCGCGGCTCCGAGTCCGGAGGAGATCGGGACCGGCGTCCTCGACGGGGCCGATCGATCGAAGAAGAAGCCGAACTCGAACGGTTGCAGCTTCGTCCCGGGTCGCGGCGATCAGCTGGCGTTCGCGCGATCGCGAACGCGGGCGCGCAGGTCGGCGACCTTGGCGCCGTCGATCTGCGCGCGGCGCAGGCCGAACACCCACACCGCGGTCGCGGCATCGGCGGTGTCGACCACCACGAACTCGCGGGACCACGGAAAGCGGCGGCCGAGGCCGGCGCGGATCACGACCTCGACCAGCGTGTGGCCGAGCGGCACGTGGGCCTCGCCATCGAGGTGGATGTGGCCCAGCTCGTCCTCGCCGACGTAGAAGTCGGTGCCGTTGACCGCGGTCTGCGAGCCGATCTCCCAGTGGGCCTGGGCGATGACGCCGGGGAGGGCGGCGACGGCGTCGGCGACCGCCTGGGCGGCGGGGGCGAGGCGAGGGGCCGGAGCGACCCGGCCCTTGGCCCGGCGCGACATGGTGCCTGCGAGCATCCCGAACTCTAGCGGCGATCGCGCGGTCGTCGAGTTCGCCGCCGCGGCGCGCGCTCGGATGATAGCCTCGCGGTCATGCGCGCCCGTCGGATCGCGGTGATCCACCCGCCGGTGTCGGTGGCGCGCGACTTCATCGACTATCCGTACCTCGCGGACCTCGGCGCGGTGCAGCTCGCCGCGGTGCTGCGCGACGCGGGCCACGCGGTGACGCTGGTCGATGCGTACGCGATGCCTGGATCGTCCTTGATCTGGCGCGACGACGATCGCGCGCACCTGGGCGCGCCGGTCGCCGACGTGCTCGCGCGGGTGCAGGCCGGGATCGATGCGCCCTTCGATGCGATCATCGTCGCGCTCACGCCCTTCCACCGGCCGCCGCACCGCGACGACGTCCTCGCGGCGCTGCTGGTCGGGCTCCAACGCGACCACGCCGCGCCGATCGTCCTCGCCGACGCCTACCAGTCGGGCCAGCACTACGTCGACACCGACGACGGCGCGGTGCTCGCCGCGTATCCCGAGGCCCGCGCCTACGTGAAGTACGAGGCGGAGGTCGCGATCCCGGCGCTCGTCGCCAGCGATCCGATCCCCGCGGGCACCCACCGCGGCGCGTCGCCTGCGCTCGCCGACCTGCCGTTTCCGGCCTGGGACCTCGTCGATCTGCCAGCGCGCGATCGCTTCAGCCGCGCGGTCATGCGCGAGCTCGGCCGCGGCCGCTGGGAGTTCCCGATCGATGGCCGCACGCTGCCGATGGTGACCTCGCGCGGCTGCCCGTTCACCTGCGCGCACTGCAGCTCGAACCCCGAGCGCTTGCCCGACGAGCCCAAGCTCCAGCGCCGCTATCCGCCGGAGCGCCTGGACGCGTACCTCGCGGCGATGGTCCGCGATCACGGCGCGACCCGGCTCGCGGTCCTCGACGAGCTGATCAACGTCAACGCCGCCCACTTCGATCACTTCCTCGAGACCATCACCGCGCTCGACGTCGCGTTCGAGCTGCCCAACGGCCTGCGCGCCGACTACCTCGAGCCGCGCCACCTCGGTCGCATGCGCGGCCGGGTCACGACCGTGAGCGTCAGCGCCGAGAGCGGCTCACAGCGCGTGCTCGACGAGAGCGTCGGCAAGCGCCTCGATCTCGCCGAGATCCGCCGGGTCGCCGCCGATGCCCAGCGCGCCGCGGTGCCGCTGATGATCCACTACATGATCGGCCTGCCCGGCGAGACCGCCGAGGAGATCAACCAGACGCTCGAGCTCGCGCTGACCTTGCACGACGAGCACGGCGCGGTCCCCGCGGTGCAGTTCGCGACGCCGCTGCCGGGCACGCGGCTCGCGGGGACCTCGGGCGCGCCCCCGGCGAGCCGCGCGCTGCCGGTCATCGCCGACTGGGGCCCGCACTTCCAGCGCGGCGGCGACGCGTCGCTGTCGCAGGTCGACGCCGCCACCCTCCGCACGTTCATGGCCACGTTCCGCGCGCGCCTCGCCGCCTCGGCGGGACCGCAGAAGCTGATCATGAACGTGACCTACGTGTGCAACAACCACTGCACGTTCTGCGCGGTGGGCACGCGGACCCAGCTCGACGGTCATCCCGTGCGCCAGCGCGAGCACCTCGCCAAGTACCGGCGCCACGGCGTCCACATGGTCGACTTCGACGGCGGCGAGCCGACGATGAACCCGGAGCTGATCCCGCTGGTGCGCTACGCCCGCGCGATCGGCTACGACCGCATCAACGTCACGACCAACGGCCGGATGTGCGCGTACCCGGAGTTCGCGACCAGGCTCGTGCGGTCCGGGCTCACCACGCTCCTGTTCAGCGTCCACGGCGCGAGCGCGCGCAGCCACGGTCGCGAGGTCGGCGTCGCCGAGGCCTTCGACCAGACCGTGCTCGGCATCCAGCACTGCGTCGCGGCAAGGCCGCCCGGCGTCGAGCTCGGCATGAACGTGACGATCACCAAGCACAACGCCGACGAGATCCCGGCGATCGGCGACCTCGCGCTCGCCCTCGGGTTGCGCTGGATCAACCTGCAGTTCCTGACGCCGTTCGGTCGCGCCACCGCGCGCCACGCGCCCGACACCCAGGCCGCCGCCGACATCGTCATGCGCTTCATCGACAGCCACCAGGCGCGCATGAAGATCCAGGTGATCAACCTGCCGTTCTGCTACGCGCCGGGCTACGAGCGGTTCCTCGCCGGCGATCTCAACAAGCTCCGGCGCCACATGGTCTTCGTCAACAACGAGACCGTGAACCTCGCCGATTACCTCGCGGAGCACCGGGTGCACCGCGCCGCGTGCGCGCCGTGCCCGCACCGCTGCTTCTGCGGCGGCTTCTACGAGCTGGGCGAGACCCCCGAGCCGCCGTGGCTGGTGTCGGCCGAGTCGCTGGTCCGCCGCGTCGAGCCCGAGCTCGATCGCGGGCTCGCGCCCCGCGTCGGCACGCAGCCGCGCGACACATGAGCGTGCGCGTGATGATCGTCGTCGTTGCGCTGGCCGCGTGCGCCCCCGCGCCGCGCGTGCCCGCGATCGATCCCGCGACCTGCGCCGCGACCTTGCGCGCGCGCTACGCGATCGACACCGCGCCCGCGCCGGCGATCTGCGCGCCGCTCGCCCTTGCGCTGGCGCCGCTCGGGCCGGTGGCGATCGAGCGCATCCGCGGCCTCGCGATCGTCCGCGGCGGGCGCGGTCGCTGCGGCGACGCGTGCCCCGATCTCGCGGCGGCGCTGATGAGCGACGCGACCCTCGCGTACTACCGGACGTCCGCGCACGCGCTGGTCGTCACCGACGCGACCTTCGCCGGGCCGCGCTGGCGGGGTGGCGCGCCGGCGCCGGCCGCGCTGCGCGCGTACCTCGACGGCCTCGGCATCGACGGCCCGGCGCTGGTCGCGCGACTCGGGCTCGGCGCGCTCGCGCCCGGCGATCCGCGGGTGTTCGACGCGATCGTCACGCGCGGTCCGCACGCGCTCCTGGGCGACGCGTCGCTCGTCGATCTCCTGCGCCACGAGCTCGGGCACGCGGTGGAGCTCCACCAGGCCGATCTGACCGACGCGGCCACCGCCATCCATGGCTGGAGCAGCGCGACCGGCTGGCGCGACACCGATGGCCCCGGGCCCACCGATGGCAACGTCGGCGGCGTGTACGCGAACGAGCAGCCGATCGTCGCGTCGCGGCTGGTGCTCGGCCTGCCGCGCGGCGCGGGCTCCTATCTGCAGCGGGGCCCGACCCCGACTGGCTATGCCCGCTTCGATCCGATCGAGGACTTCGCCGAGGCCTTCCGGCTGGTGCATCAGGATCCAGTCGCGCTCGGCGAGCGCTCGCCGGTGCGGCTGGTGATCGCGGCCGCGGGCGAGGTCTCGCTGCGCGCGCCGGCTCTGCGCCGCTTCGTGCTGCCCGGCGTGACCGCGCTGCTCGCCGACGGGGTCGATCCGCTCTACGCGATGGCGATCCTGCGCGCCCACGGCGACGCGCTGCTCCCCGCGATCGCGCCGCTCGCCGATCCGCGACCGCTGGTGATCCCCGCGGACCTCGATCCCGAGGTGCGTGGCCTCCTCCACGAGGCCGATCTCGTCGCCGTCATCGGCGGGCTGCAGTTCCGACCGAGCGACGCGGCGATCGCCGCCTACGTGGCGCGGGTGAACGACGAGGTCATGGAGCTGCGCGAGTTCAATCGCTGACGCGCGCCTGCATCACCCGATGCGGCGCAGCGTGTTGCGGTCGGTGTGGTGGAACAGCGCCTCACGACCCTTCATCTGCAGGACAGTGTCCTGGTCGTAGCGCAGCGTGTCGCCGTCGATCGCGAGCGTGATCTCGAAGGCGACGGTCTTGAACTCGATGTCGAGGAACGGGTTCGAGCAGATGCCGTAGGTCGGCGAGCCGAGCGTGGCCTTGAGGGTGAACGTCCGCGCGTCGGGCAGCACGGTGCCGCCGGCGATCAGCGCCATGCCGCGCGGCACCAGGAAGCAGCGCATGACCTGCTGGCGCGCCGCGTCCCACAGGAGGTAGCCGGTCTCCTGGTGGAAGCCGTCGGCGGCGCCGAGCCGCCACGCCATGGTCGTGTACGTGAGCCCGTGCAGCACCTGCTCGTGGTTGTCGACGCGGCCGAGCGGCGCGAACGCGATGCGCTCGCGGTAGAGGCTGGTCGCAGGGGTACGGTCGGCGCCGGGCGCGAGGTCGGTGCCCTTGTCGCCCTCCCAGGAGCCGAGGAAGGGAGCGAGCGGGCCGAGGTCTGGTGAAGCGTCCATCGCGCGAAACGGTAGCGGATCCGGTGGGCTCACCGAAACGTGGACGCGATCGGCAGGCGCGTCGCGATCGATCCGGTCGCCGATCCGGTCATCGTTGCAGCTTGCCCTCGCGCTGCGGCGATCTCGCCATCGCCGTACCGCGCGACGTAGTCGGTGCGGACCCCCGGGCAGATCGCGCGGTGCAGGCAGCCCTCGCACGCCGGCACGTGGACCTGGCCGGCGAGCTTCGAGTGCGAGAGCGCGAACGTGGCCTCGGGCGTGACGACCTTGACCCGGCCGGCGCCGGGATCGAACGCATGCGCGTGCAGGTCGCCGAGCAGACAGCGCGGGATGTGGAGCGAGCGCACGCGCATGGCGTGCGTCGCGGCGAGCGCGATCGCGGCGCGGACCTGCGGCAGCGCCTCGGTCATCCGCGGCATCGACGCGACGTTCCCGGCGTTGCCGTCGGTGAGCGAGACGAACCACAGATCGATCCGGCGCACGCCGAGGTCCGCGAGCCAGGCGATCGCCTCGGCCAGGCGCGGCGCGGTCTCGGTCGTGAGGATGACGTCGGCGGTGACCGGGATCGCCGCGGCGATCGCGTGGCGCAGGCCGGCGACCATCGCGGGGTGCGCGCCCTCGCGGCGGACCATGCGGTCGTAGGCGACCGGATCGTGCGTGTGGATCGAGACGTGGAGCTCGTCGCAGCCCGCCTCGACGAGGCGCGCGAGGTTGGGCGCGTGCGCGAACGCGAGGCCGTTCGACTGCACCTTGATCGCGGCGTAGCCGAGCGCGCGAGCCCGGCGGACCAGCGCGACCAGCTCGGGGCGGATCGTCGGCTCGCCGCCGGTGAACGAGACGCGGGCGTAGCCCTCGCGGCGGCCCTGCTGCAATTCGCGATCGATCGCCGGCGCGGTCAGCGCGCGCGTCCGCATCGCCGGGGTGATCGTGCAGTAGTCGCAGGCGAGGTTGCAGTCGTAGCCCATGATGACGTCGAGGAGCGGCAGCGCAAGGCGCTCGGCGTCGGTCATGCGCGCTTGCCGATCGCGATCAGGCGCGCGGGTGCGGGCTCGATCGCGGGCGCGACCAGCGGCAGCGGCGTCGCGCCGGCGAGCACCTCGGGCGCGATCCGGATCGGCGCGAGCTCGGCGTCGCCGTAGCAGCGCACGTAGTCCTTGCGCACGCCGATGCAGTAGCGATCGAAGTCGCAGCCGCGGCACGCCGCCGCCTTGTGGAACTGCGCGTCGAAGTCGGGGCTGCGATAGACCTTGTCGAGGACGCCCTGGTAGTAGGCCATCTCGCCGTCGAGCTGGCAGGGCGGATAGCCGCCCTGGCCGATGAGCCCGCCGAAACCCACGCCGCGCGCGCGGCACAGATCGAGCGCGGCGCGCAGGTGCGGCCGGACCTCGGTGAAGGTCGGCAGCACCCACGCGTAGACCAGATCGCTGATGCCCTGGGCGATCGCGAAGCAGATGCTGAGATGTCGCGTGCCGCCGGCGAACTCGTCGAGGATCGCGGCGGTGAACGCGGGCAGGGCCTGGTAGTTCTGGCGCGTGATCACGTGCGCGAGCTGGGTCTGCACGCCCAGCTCCTGCAGGTGATGGAGCCCCGCGATCGTCCGCGCGAACGCCTTCGGCATGCGCGTGATCTCGTCGGACAGCGCCGGATCCATGCTGTGCAGGGACACGGTGGCCTTGGTGAGCCCCGCGGCGACCAGCGTCGCCGCGTAGTCGCGATCCTCGCAGCGCACGCCGTTGGTCTGGATCTCGATCGTGCGATAGCCGAGCCCGCGCGCGTGCGTGATCAGCGCCGCCAGCTCCGGGTGGAGCGTGGGCTCGCCGCCCGAGAACACGACGTGATCGACGTGGCGCGCGGCGAGGCGATCGAGCTCGGCGATCAATGTCGCGAGCGGCAGATCACCGGCGCTGCGATCGACGAAGCAGAACGCGCACGCCATCTGGCAGTGGCCGTTGATGCGGAGCAGCGTGCGGCCGTTGCCGGCGTGGTCGTTGTCGAACGGCGAGATCTGCTTGTAGTCGACCTCGTGCGCGCGGCCGGTCGGGCGCAGCCGCCAGCTGGTCGATGACGCCAGCGGCACCGGCGCGAGCCCGGCCTCGCCGAAGGTCGCGACGTACTCGGGCTCGACGCCGCGACAGGCGTGGCGCAGCGAGCAGGACGCGCACGCCGTGATCGGCACGAGCGCGCGCGCCGGCTCGTGGGCCTGGCGACGCAGGCTGTCGTGGAACACGCTGCCGAAGCGATCGAGCGCGCCGTGCGCGGCGCACGCCGGGGGCGCGTCGGCGCCGGCGAAGCCATGGGCGAGGCCGGCGCGCTTGCAGCGCTCGAACACCTGCGCGGCGCGGGCGGCGAGCTGATCGTGCGGCAGGAGCGCGGCGCGATGCGCTGGCGCGGTGGTCGCGACCCGCGGCACGGCGATCGCGAGCGCGGGGCGACGGCCGGGCAGGGTCGCGAGCCAGTCGACCAGCGGGACCAGATCGTCGGCGTTCCAGCGCAGCGCCGGGATCACGACCTCGACCTCGAGCGGCGAGGCGACCGCGGCGGCCAGGCCCTGCGCCGCGCGCCGCCAGGTGCCGGGCGCGCGCATCACGGTTTCGGCCACCTGCTCGCGGATCCCGCCGATCACGACCCGCAGCTTCGCCACGCCGCGCAGGCGCGCGAGCGCATCGGCATCGATCCAGGTGCCGTCGCACTCCAGCGTGACCGGCGCGATCGCGGCCGCGAGGATCGCGTCGAGCCCCGGGTGATCGATCGGCCGCGCGGCCGCCAGCACCAGCTCGCGCGGCGGCGCGGCGCGCAGGTTCTCGATCGCCGCGAGGATCGCCGCGGTGTCGACCGCGCGCGCCTGGGTGCGCCAGGCCGGCGTCGCGAAGCGCTGGACCAGCACGTCGCCGACGACCAGCTCGAGCCGCGCGCTGCGTTCGTGCCCCGACACGCGGCCTATTCTAGCCTGCTGGCGCCGCGCGAACGCGTGTATCCTCGCCCCATGGATGAGCCCGGGCCCGCCGCCAGCGCGCCGACCGCCGAGAGCGTGGTCGAGCGCATCGCCGGCATGCAGGAGCGCGTGCACATCCTCACCGGCGCGATCTGCAACAACAACTGCATCTTCTGCATGGAAGAGGATCGCGACGGTCGCTACGAGACCAACTCGCAGACCACCGACGAGACCGTCCGCTGGATCACGGGGCTCAACCGCAACACCGAGGAGGTCTGCTTCACCTCGGGCGAGCCGACCACCAACCCGAGCCTCGCGCGCTGGGTGAAGATCGCGCACGACCAGGGCATCCGCCGCATCAGCGTGATGACCAACGCGCGCGCGCTGTCGCACGAGCCGACCCTGCGCCGCCTGCTGGCCGCGGGCATGACCCGGTTCTACGTCAGCATCCACGGCCACGACGCCAAGCTGCACGAGAGCCTGACCCGCACGCCGGGCTCGTTCGACCAGACGCTCGGCGGGATCGACAACATCCGCAAGTACAAGAGCCGCGGCATCGAGCTGCACACCAGCACGGTGATCACGCGGCGCAACCTGCCGCACCTCGGCGAGATCTACCGGTTCCTGCGGGCGCACGGCGTCGATCAGGTCGTGTTCAACGTGATGCAGGCCAACGGCCGCGCGAACACCTACTTCGAGCGGATCTTCCCGCCGTACACCGAGATCGCCGCGGGCGCGAAGGCGTTCCTCGACGAGCAGGGCGCGATCGAGGCGCAGGTGCCGGCGTTCCTGGTCGACATCCCGCTGTGCACGACCACGGCCTTGCCCGACTTCAACCGCGGCTACGTCGAGCGCTACGCCCACTACGAGCCGCCGACCGCGGCCGCCGAGCAGCTCATCCCGGCGTCGCGGCTCGCGTCGCGGACGATCGAGCGCGAGGATCAGAAGGCGGTGAAGGTCACTCGCAGCGATCTCGACGACGCCCAGCGCCAGAAGCGCGCGGCGTGCGCGACCTGCCGCTACGACGCGAGCTGCGAGGGCGTGTGGACCAACTACCTCAAGCGCTACGGCTGGGACGAGTTCGTGCCCGTGCCGGCGTGATGGGAGGAACCGACCGTGATCGTTCGCCACGGAACCTGCCTCTGCGGCCAGGTGCAGCTCACCGTCCGCGGTGAGCCGGTCCGCGTCGGCATCTGCCACTGCACCGACTGCCGGCGCGAGAGCGGCTCGGCGTTCACCTACTACGCGATCTGGCCCTCGCATCAGCTCGAGCACGCGGGCGCGACCGCGGAGTTCCGCGGTCAGCACTTCTGTCCGCGCTGCGGGGCGCGGCTGTTCTCGGTCGACGAGCGTGAGGCGGAGATCAAGCTGGGGATCCTGACCGACGCGCCGACCGGCCTCGTGCCGAGCTACGAGCTCTGGATCAAGCGCCGGGAGCCGTGGCTCCGGCCGATCGACGGCGCGGCGCAGTACGAAGAGAACCGATCCTGACCCGGCACGGCGCGTGACCTGGGTCGCGGCCGGTAGCGGTTCGACGGTTGAGAACTGACATGGGTGTCGCGCTGCCCGGTCAGGTGACGGCGTGAGGGCTGCCCTGGAGCACAGTAATGTCGCGATGGTAGCCCCCGTGTGCGATGGCCCGACCGTTGCTTTGGTGAAGGGGCCTATGCTGCTTCGTCGCCTACCGCTGGTCCTGATCCTCGCCGGAGGTTGCACCTATCAGGTCAACCGCGCCGCCACCGTGCCGCACATGAGCCCGATCATGCGCAGCGGCGCCCCGCTCGAGTCGGTCGCCGAGATCTCGGTCGGCGCGTCGAGCCTGACCACGATCACCAACCCGACCGCGAGCGACTCGACCGCCGCGGTCGAGGTGCCCGGCACGCAGCTCGAGGGTGGCGGCCGGGTCCGCGTCGGCAAGCACGTCGCGCTCGGCCTGGTGATGGCCGAGGGCCTCGAGGCCACGGCGAAGCCGGCGAAGACCACGCAGGTGCCGGTCGACAACGGCGATCCGCGCGGCTACGGCTTCTCGATGCTGGCGAGCATCCCGACCAGCGATCCGCACTGGCACGTCGGCCTCGGGCTCGAGGTCCTGGCGTGGAGCGTCCCGTACGTCGAGTACAAGGTCTGCATCGACTGCGGCGGCGCGGGTTTCCAGATCCAGGAGAAGGGCCGCAACAGCGTCGGGCAGGTCGCGCTCGCGGTGACGCCGACCTATCGCAGCGGCAAGGTCGATGTCTACGGCGGGCTCACGGTCCGCAACCACCCGACGATCAAGCAGAAGGGCATCGAGAACGGCCTCGATCTCAGCGATGACGTCGAGGCCGGGCCGCTCAACGTCGTCGCGTCGGTCGGCGTCGACGTGGATCTCGGCGGCGGCGTGCGCGGCGGCGCGGTGCTCTACACGCCGATCAACGGCACCCCGGTGCGCTACGGCCCGAGCATCGGCGCGATGCTGACGTTCCCGCTCGGCCGCGATGCCGCGCGGGCCGCGGCGCCGGCCGCGGCGCCGGGCGCGGCGCCGGGCGCGGTCCAGTGACCATCACGCGAAGCGCGCGACGAAGCCGGTGCGCGGTGCGATGCGCTGAACACGGCCGACGACGACGCCCGCGCGGGTGATCCCGAGCGCGTCGTCGTCGAGCGCGATCGCGTCACCCGCGGCGATCGCCGACGCGAGCGCCTGCACGCCGGGACCATCGCCGACCCGCGCGATCGGGTGGTGCGCGTTCGCCAGCCAGATCTGCCGGCCGTGATCGAGGTAGAGCACCGTCCGCGCCAGTGCGGCGCGCACCGTGTCGCGCGCGCCGGGATGCGCGGCGTCGAGGGCGGCGAGGGTGGCGTCAGCGAACGCGACCGCGGCCAGGCAGCGATACGAGCACGGGTAGAACGGGATGACGCGCGCGTGCAGCTCGTTGAGCTGCCAGGGCCACGGCGCGCGATCCTCCGGGGTGCGCGCGGCCGCGAGGTAGCGGTTGCGGGTGTTGTCGCTGCGATCGGGCTGGCGCACGAACGCGTCCACGCAGCAGCGCGGATAGCCGAGGAGCGAGCCCAGCTCGACCGCGTCGCGGGTCGGATCTCCCTCGATCTGCAGCTGCGCGGCGCGGCGCGCGAGCGCGGGATCGCGCGCGATGTACAGCTCGATGCGCGGCTCGCCGCGCGCGCGATCGTCGGTCCAGCGATCGCGGGCGTCGACCTGGACGCGCCGCGCGTGGCGCTCGACGTGTGCGCCGCCGCAGCGCGCGACGAGCGCGGCCTCGCGCGCCGGCTCGACGGTCAGGAACACCACCGGCTTCACGCCCGCGGCGAACGCCCACAGCTCCATCGGGCCCGGCACCGCCAGGTGCGGCAGCGGCGCGACCGGTGGGCCCGCGACCCCGACGAGCGGCGTGAAGCCCAGCGCCGCGAGCTCGGCATCGGCGTCGGACGCGGACGGCATCGCGGCATTGTAGCCACTTGCGATGCGCCCGCGCGCACGGGAGCATCGCGCCATGGCCGGTCCGCCGTATCCGCCCGAGTGGCTGGCGCTCCTCGAGGGCCTGAAGCCGGCGCTGCGCCTCTGGCGCGACGACGCGCGCGCGATCGCCGAGATCCGGGCCGCCGAGCGCCGCGGCTTCGCGACCGCGCGCTCGCCGCTGCCGGCCGCCGGGCCGCGCGGGCCGCAATCGATCGTCTATCTCGCGCGCACGCCGGCGGCCGCCGAGGCGCTGCGCGCGCTCGAGGAACCGATCCTCCCGACCCGCGGCGTGGCCGCGCTCTCCACCGATCACGTCGCGCGCCACCGCGCCCTCGGCCTTGCCCTGGGGTTCCCGGGGTGCTGCATCGACGCGTTCCTCGCGCGGCTGGTGCGCGGCGTCGACCGGCTCGCGAACGGCGATGTCGCGCACGAGGACCACGTCGCGGTCTGCGATGCGCTCGGCCTCAGCCAGGCGCTGCACGCGCGGCTCAACATGTTCCCGCGCGATCACGGCGCGACCTGGCTGTCGCACGTGCCGTGTCGGTTCGACTGCGCACCGTCGATCGCGTACGCGGATGTGCTCCACGCTGCGTTTCACCGCCGCGACCCGGCGGCGGCCGCTGGCATCGACGCCGGGCTCGGGACCGGCGTGGCGATCGCGCAGGACGGGCGGCGCACCGCGCTCGACGACGCGCCGCCGGGCGCCTGCCGACTGGTCTTCGCGGCCGCCGAGGCGTGAGCTCGGCCGAGCGTTCGACCTTGACCCTGCGCGCGCCGGCCGCGTACCCTGACTCCGGGATGGGCAACGACACGACCGATCGCCGGGCGTTTCTCGGGCGTGCTGCGCTCGGCGCTGCCACCATCGTCGGCGGAGTCGCGGCCGCGGGCCTCCTCGCGCCGGGTCTTGCCCACGCCGATGCCGGGCCGCAGGTGCTGCCGCCGCCGGCGCCGCCGCGGGCGATTCACGATGATGTCGCCGGCGATCCCGACGACGCGGTGCGCGCGTTTCTCGGGCCGATCGAGGTCGACACCGCGATCGGCGCCTGGTCGATCGCGCGCATCCACGGTGTGTTCCGCGGCGCCTTGCCGTTCGTGCTCGCCCACGCCGATGGTCGCCGCGTGCAGGTCGATCTGATGGCGACCGAGGCCGGCGCGCCGGCGGGCGTCGCTGCGACCACGCGCGGTCAGCTCTACCTGGTCAATCGCGGCCGCGGCAGCGCCGTGACGCCGCCAGATCTCGAGGACGCGATCCGCGCGCTCGCGGCGAGGATCGCGGACCGCGAGGCGGTCGCCGCGCTGCCGCTCGACAGCTTCGTCGCGCGCCACTTCCGCCACCCCGGCGGCGTCTTCGTCATCGCGCTCTGATCGTGGTCGCGCCGCCGATCGCGCTGCACGGCCCCGATGCGGCCTGCCACGATCACCACGCCCAGCCCGGCGACTTCGCGCGCGCGATCGAGGCCTTGCGCGCGACCCGCGGCGCGACGGTCACCACCGCCCTCACGCGCTCGAACTACCGCGCGCTGGCCGCGATGCCCGCCTTGCTCCACGCCCACGGCGCCGCCGCGTGGCACGTCGTCGTCGCGCCGTTCGCCGAGGCCACGACCGATCAGCCCGCGCGCTCGCCGCGCCTCGCGCTCGCCTTGCCGTTCGCGCTCCACGCCCTCGCACGCGCCGAGCAGCTCGGCCTCGCGATCGCGATCGTCGATGCGCCGCGCTGCCTGCTCGGCCGCTTCGCGCCGTCGCTGGTGATCACCGCGCCGCGATCGTTCCCCGCGCCATGCGAGGCCTGCACCGCGCGCGCGCGGTGCGGCGGCGTGGATGCGGCCTACGCCGCGCGCTTCGGCGCCGACGAGCTCGCGCCCGTAGCGTAGCTACCAGCTGCCGTGCGAGCCGTGCGATCCGTGGCTGCCGTGCGATCCATGGCTGCCGTGCGATCCGTGGCTGCCGTGCGAGCCGTGGGATCCATGGCTGCCATGCGAACCGTGCGAGCCATGCGAACCGTGCGATCCGTGGCTCGCGTGCCCGGCGGCGAATTGCGCGCCGCCCTGGGTCTCCTCGGGCGAGGTCGGCTTGGCGAGATCCGCGTTGTCCTTCGCGCGATCCGAGAGCGCGGCCTGCTCGGGCGACAGCCCCGAGGCCGCCTTGCGCTTGAACACCGGGAACGCCTCGTCGTCACCAGCGACGTCATCCCCGTCTCCAGTCCCCGCCGCAGGCGCGTCCGCGGGTGGATCCTTCGGGCCGAGGAGATCGTCGTTGGTGCCCATGTCAGCTCTGCTCCGATGCTAGACCGAACTGGCGTCCCGGTGCCACCACGATTCTACGGGCGATCCTGGAGGAAGTGGTCGCGCGGCCGGTTGGTGGTCCACTGCTCGAAGGTCTTGAGGGTCCGGGGATCGCCCTCGCCGAGCTTCTCGAACAGGTAGTCCTGGATGCCCTTGTGGACCTGGCACAGGGCGCTCTCACGCATGCGCCCGAACACGGTGCCCTGGGTCTTGTGGCTGTAGCTGGGCGGCACGCCGCAGTAGGGCAGGTAGGTGCAGTCGACGCAGTCGGGCGTGGCCTCGAGGTTCGAGGCGATCGTCACCGCGCGCACGGTCTCGTGGCCGACCACCTCGCGGTACTTCGACGTCGCGACGTGGCCGATCTGGAAGGTCGGATCGCCCATCGCGTCGAGCATGCGGCCCTCGTCGCAGGTGAAGATCCGGCCGTCGTGGTTGTAGGCCAGCGCGCCCAGGCCCGCGCCCGCGGGCCAGCGCACGTCGAGGAAGTTGGGATCCTCGCCCTTGAGGATCTTGGTCAGGAAGATCGCGGCGTAGCGCTCGAGCACCTCCACGCCCCGGGCGTTGAGCTCGAGCATGTAGTCGACGGCCCGCCGGTAGAACGCGAGGTACTCGGCGCGCGGGTACTCGATCTTCGGGCCGGTCTTGGCGGCGAAGCCGAACGGATCGACCGGTCGCAGGAACAGCGCGCGGCAGCCGAGCGCCACGTACGTGTCGACGACCTCCTTCCACTGCGGCAGGGTCGCGCGCGTCGTCGTGAGCAGCGCCTCCACGTGATAGAGCGTCGGATCGAGGCCCTTGGCGGCGTAGGCCTCGTTGATGCGCTTGATCCAGCGCGACGCGGTGTCGAAGGCGCTCGCCATCGGCAGGATGCGCTGCTTGTCGTGGATCGCCGCCGGCCCGTCGATGCTGGTGCAGATCTGGACCTTGTGATCGATCAGGTACGCGAGCTTGTCCTCGTCCATGAGCGACAGGTTCGAGACCATCGTGAACTCGAGGGTCTTGGCCGCCGCACGGTTCTTGGTCAGCGCGTACACGATGATGTGCTTGACCACCGGGAAGTTCACGAGCGGCTCGCCGCCCTGGAACTCGATCGTGATGAACGGGCTGGTGGTCCGGAAGATGAAGTCGACCATCTTCTCGGCGGTCTCGACGGTCATGTCGGTGTGGACCGCGTCGAGGTCGGCGCGCGAGGCGTGGCAGTACACGCAGGTCTCGTTGCAGCGCAGCGTGACCACGGCCATGTGCAGGTTCGGGCCGCTGTCGAGGAAGCGCTTGCGCGCGCGCAGCATCGCCGCGGCGGCGCGGACGTCGTAGTGATCGCGCAGGAAGTTGTGGGACTTGAGACGCTCGAACAGCGCGTCGCCGGGCGCGACCTTGCCGCGGGTGAACGCGTCGAACTCGGCCGGTTCGAGGAGCAGCCAGCGGCCCTCCTGATTGGTGACGAGCACGCGCGCCCCGACCCGGCGGAACCGGAACATCGCCGGGCCGCGGGTGTCGAGCTCGGCGAGCGGCGCGAGCGGCAGGTGCGTGGTCATGCGAGCCTCGCGGCGCGGCGGCGCTCGTCGGTGAGGCCGAGCGCGAGGTTGCCGAGCTCGCCGGCCAGCGCGCGCTCGCGCTCGGGCTTGCGCGCGGTCACGCGCACGACCCAGTGGCTGGAATCCTCGGCCAGCTCGAACGCGCCGAAGCGCGCGAACTGCTTCACCGCGGCGTCGACGGCCTCGCCAGCGTAGACCGCGCGGTGGAAGCGCAGCTCGATCACGGCGCGTCCTCGTCCTTCTCGCTCGTCGGCTCGTCCTTCGCGTCGTCCTTCGCGTCGTCCTTCGCCTCGGGCTTGGGCTTCTTGGCGTACTTCTCCTCCCACGACTGCGCGATGCCGAGCGGATCCTCGAACGCCTCGTTGGAGAAGTCGAAGTCCTCGAGCTCGTCGAGCGTGGGCGGGCCCATCGCGCCGGCCAGCGCCTGCAGCGTGACCGCCTCGACGGTGACGCGGTTGTCCTTGGCGAGGCGGTGGCGATACGCGCAGCTCAGCAGCTCGTTGGCGAAGCCGCCGATCCATCGCTGCAGGGTCTCGGCGTCCTGCGCGCCCGCCTTGGGCGTGAGCACCACCTTGTGGCGCGCTTCGTCGGCGACGTCGATCACGACCCAGCAGTCGTTGATGAACGTGAACGCGGCCGCGAAGATCGCGTCGAGCGGGTACAGCTCGCGCTGCACCAGCAGGTGGACCGAGCCCGCGACCACATCGGCGCCGGCGAGGGACTCGGGGAAGGCGGGCGTGGACATGGATCGGTGGTACAGGGTCGCGCTCGGCGCGGTCAAGCCGAGGCCGACGCCACACGCGGGGTCCGGTAGCGCACCGCCCACTGGTTCGAGCTGGTGCGCGTCACCGGGTGGAGCGCCAGGCGCTCGAGGCCCATCGCGGCGGCGAGCGGCAGCACCGCGTCGACGTCGTCGTTGCGGTAGTGCTCGAACCGCGCCGGGCCGGCCTCAGCGCGCGCGCTCTGCGCCCGGGTGCGGACCAGGCCGAAGGCGACGTTGTCGACGATCGTGAGCACGCCGCCGGGGCGGCACAGCGCGACCAGCTTGCCGAGTGCGTCCTGGCGATCGGCGAAGTGGTTCCAGCTGCGCAGCGCGAGCACGTGATCGAAGCGCTCGACCGTGCCGAGCTCCTCGAGCGTGGACCGGCGCAGCTCGATCCACGGTCGGGTCCGCGCGATGACCTCGGCGTGGCCCAGGTCGGGCTCGACGCCGACGTAGCGGATCGCGCCGCGCGCGACCAGCGGCGCGAGGATCGCGTCGTAGCGGCCGCCAGCGCCGCACCCGACATCGAGCACGTCGCCGCGCAGCGCGCCCAGCCAGTCGCGGACGAGCGCGTCGTCGCGCTCGAAGACCTCGTCGGCGGCCGGGCCGTAGAGGCCGGTGCAGCCGTCGTGCGCGGTGCAGCCGGCGCAGCGCGGGCTGCGCATCAGCTTGACCAGATCGGTCGCGAAGTCGTCGGGCGCCGGCTTGTCGGAGACGTCGAGGTAGAGCTGCTCGCGGTCGTGCTTGATCGCGACGATCTCCTCGTCAGAGAAGTCGCGAGTGTCGGCGCGGAACCGCGCGACGTGCGGGCCGTTGGCCACGAACAGGTGGCGGCCGCGATCCCACGGCGCCGGGCCGACGCGCTCGATCGGGCAGCGGGCGTCGTCCGGGCTGGTGCGGACCTTGGCCTCGAACGTGTAGTTGAACGAGTTGGCGCGCAGCCCGCCGGTGCGCGGCCGCAGCTCGGCGGCGCCGAACGCCTCGTGGTAGCCGCGGTAGAGGCCGGGGCACCCGCCGCGCAGCGCGCAGTCGCGGCATTTCTCGTCGGGCTGGAGCTTGTTGCGATCGTCGACCGGGAAGAAGTCGGGCTCGCCGATCTCGGTCATCGACCAGTACTGATCGGTCCGCAGATCGGCGTAGCGCGCCTCGTGGCCGGGCATGAGGCACAGCGGAAAGCCGCCGTGGGCGAAGCGCTGCGCCGGCGCCTGCGCGAGGCCGTAGTCGATCGCGTCCACGACCTTCGCCGCGGCGTCGGCGACGCGCGGCATCAGCGATGCGAACAGCGCCTTGCCGCCGCCCTTGGGCTCGACCATCGAGAACTTGAGCGTGACGTCGGGGTAGGGGCGCAGCGCGTCGACCAGCTCGCGCAGGTGGTCGACGTTCTGGAGCGTGACGACGCAGTTGACCTTGAGATCGAGGCCGCGGCCGCTGAGCTCGGCGAGCGCGCCGTACGACTGCGCGAACGCGTCGGTGCGGACCAGCCGGTTGTGGATCGTGGCGCTGCCGCCGTGGAGCGACAGGTAGACGTAGCGCAGGCGGCGCGCCAGCAGCTGCGCGACCACGTCGGGGTAGGACAACAGGCGACCGTTGGTCACGAGCCCGAAGTCCATCCCGAGCGCCGCGACCTCGCCGGCCCAGCGGACCAGCTCGGGCCGGATCGTGGGCTCGCCGCCGGACAGCACGACCATCGTGTGGCCGAGAGCGCGGGCACGCGCGATCTTGCGCGACACCTCGGCGGCCGTGCCGTCGATGTGCCGGACCTCGAGCGTGTGGCAGAAGGTGCAGTGGTCGTTGCACCCGTAGCCGACCTTGATCAGCGCCTTCATCCCCGCCGTGAGAATAGTCCCGTGGGTGGGGATCGGGGCTCGAAAAGGCGTTTGGAATCGCCGGGGCCTATGGAGTACGCTCGGCCTCAGGGGATGAAGGGCCACCGACCTGCGCGCGGTTCCGGACTGCTGGCTGCCATCGGCGCGATCGCGCTCGGGGGCTACGCGATGGTCGCGTGCGCGCACTCGAGCGGCACCGACGGGATCGACGGCGGCGGCGGCGACGCCGCGACGATCGACGCCAGCGTGCCCGACGCCGCGCCCGACGCGAGCCTCTGCATCGGCGTCACCTGCACCGGCCTGAACTACTGCGACAACGGCGTGTGCACGCCGTTCCCGACCTGTGCCGATGGCGACGCCGGTCCGCCCTGTCGCGCGGGCGAGACCTGCCGCAACGGCGTGTGCATCCCCGACGCGGACGACCCCGATGGCGATGGCTCGCCGGCCACGATCGACTGCGACGAGACCGATCCGCAGATCCACCCGGGCGCGCCCGAGCGCTGCAACGGCAAGGACGACAACTGCGACGGCAACACCGACGAGGGTGATCCGATCGCGCTGTGCTCCAACGATCCGTCGGGCGACATCTGCTCGAACGGCAGCTGCGGCTGCCTGCCCGGTAACTACGATCTCGATCCGACCGTGCCGGGGTGCGAGTGCGTGGCCTCGCCGCTGTCGGATCAGGGCACGAGCTGCGGCGCGGCGATCGAGCTGGGCTCGCTCTCGGATGTCGGCCAGTCGGCGGTGGTCGCGGGCAACATCGTGCCGGCCGAGCGCCAGGTCTGGTACCACTTCACCGCGGTCGATCTGCCCGACACGACCTGCGACAACTTCCACGTGCGCGCGCAGCTGACCGCCAACCCCGGCGATCAGTTCCGCGTCCAGGTCGCGCGCGGCTCGTGCGGCAACATCAACGCCGGCGACTACACCGACTACACCTGGGCGACCGACCTGCGGCAGACGATCAACGGCGGGCTCACCGGGGAGTGTCCGTGCTGGAGCGGCACCCCGGTCGACAATGTCTCGCCGTGCACCGATGACGGCGGCGACTACTACGTCGTCGTCACCCGGACCGCGGGCAGCACGCTGACCTGCGAGAGCTTCGCGCTCGAAGTGTCCAACGGTCTCTACGACTGGCAGTGAGGATCGGGCGTGGCCAACCTCGGCTACATCCAGGTCGTCCGTCACTGCAACCACTTCTGCGGCTTCTGCTCGAACCCGGCGACGCCGTACACCCACGACCTCGCGTCGATGCAGCCGCTGGTCGACGACTTCGTCGCGCGCGGCTACTTCGGGGTGATCCTCACCGGCGGTGAGCCGACCTTGCACCCCGAGTTGCCGGCGATCGCGCGCTACGCCCGCGACCGCGGCCTGCACGTCCGGCTGATCACCAACGGCACGCGCCTCGCCGATCCGGCGTTCGCGCGCGAGCTGGCGCAGGCCGGCGTGCAGCTCGCGCACGTGTCGATCTACTCGGTGGTCGCCGCGGTCGAGGCCGAGCTGCGCGGCGTCGACGGCACGCTCGAGCGCGCCCGCGCCGCCCTCGACGCGGCGCACGCCGCCGGCATCGAGGTCAACGTCAACACGGTCATCAACCGGCGGAACGCCGACCACCTCGATCACACCGTGCGCGTCCTGACCCGCGATCATCCGCAGGTGCGGCACTTCGTGTGGAACAACCTCGATCCGTCGATGGGCCGCGCCGAGGTCAACCAGGCCCGGTTCACGCCGCGGCTCGCCGACTTCGAGCTCAGCCTCGAGCGCGCGATGCGCCACCTGCACCGCACCGGCCGCACGTTCCGCGTCGAGAAGGTGCCGCTCTGTTACATGGGCTCGTTCCCCGAGGCCTCGACCGAGACCCGCAAGATCGTGAAGAGCGAGGAGCGCATCGTCCACTTCCTCGACGCCAAGCAGACGGTGCGGCAGACCGCGTGGGACCACGTCTACGCCGACGGCTGCCGCGCGTGCACGCTGCGCGACATCTGCGGCGGGCTGTTCGATCGCGGCCAGGCCTACGATCCGGCGGAGCTCGCGCCGCAGTTCGTGGATCGCGACGCCATCGTGAAGAAGATCATCGAGGACCCGGGCGATCCGGCGTACCCGCTGCGCGACCTCGCGGCGTGGAAGCAGGCGTTCGCGGCGCGGCAGCGCGCCGGCGATACGAGCGGACTCGCGATCGACGCGGGGCTACCGGTCGGGACGGTCACGCCCCAGGGCGAGCGGCTCTATCAGGCGAAGCGGCGGCGCGAGGCGGTGCTGGCGCGCGAGGGCGACATCGCGCAGGAGCCGGACGTCAGCGAGGGCTGATCGGCACCAGCGCCGCGTCGCCGAACCGCGCGAGGTACGCCGACCACGCGCCACCGCAGACCCGATCGAGCGCGCAGCGCGCGCAGCCGGCGGGCTTGTGCTTGCCGGGCTCGATCGGTCCGCCGCGGCCGTCGCGGATCGCGGCGTGGTGATCGCGCACGTCGGGCGGCAGCGCGCAGGGCGGGAGCCCGCAGCGCGCCGGGATGATCGCCTCGATGCCGTGTGCGGTCGCGCGCCGGATCGCGGCGGCGAGGTGCGGCGCGAGCTGATCGTAGGGCATGAGCAGCTCGAGCGCGGTCGCGCCATCGCCGACCGGCGCGACCGGCGACAGCGTCATCGAGCGGAAGCCGGGCCAGCGCGCCGCGACCGCGTCGACCAGCGCCGGCACCTCCGCGGCGTTCAGCGCGGTGAGCACGACGACCAGGTGCACCCGCACGCCGGGCGTCTCGGCCAGCGCGTCGAGGCCGGCGCGGGTGTGCTCGAGCAGGCCGCGCGATCCGATCAGCGCCTCGAAGGTGTCCGGATCGAGCGTGTGCAGCGAGACCTCGGCGGCGTTCATGCCCGCGTCGACCAGGCGATCGCGCAGCGGCCGGTGGTGCAGCGTCGTGCCGTTGGTCTGGACGCGGCGCGTGGCGATGCCGGCGTCGCGCGCGGCGCGCAGGTACTCGGGCAGGCGCGGATCGAGCGTGGTCTCGCGGCCGGTGAGCAACAGCTCGCGGCAGCCGGCGCGCGCGGCCGCGGCGATCTGCGCGAGCACCGCCGCGGCGTCGGGCAGGATCGTCGGCGAGTCCTCGGGCGTGTTGCAGAACCGGCAGCGCTCGTTGCACGCGCGGTTGATGCGCAGCTCGACCAGCGCGCCGCCGCCGTGGAGCACGGGCAGGAACTTCGGGCCGCCACCCTCGAAGGTCGCGAGCGCCGCGGCGAGCCGGCGCACGACCGCCGCGGCGGCGGCGTGATCGACCCCAGCATCGGCGTAGTACGACAGGTGCAGCGCGCCGGTCGCGGCGAGATGGGTCGCGCCGGCGACGCGCGGCTCGACGCACACCGTGATCGGCGCCGCGCCGGTCAGCGCGATGTCGACCGCGGCGCGCACCGCGCTGGCCGCGACCCGCGCGATCGTCCACGGCGCGACCGACGCGACGACGCGAGCGTCATCGAGCGGGTAGACGCGCAGGAACGCGGCGAGCGGGTCCTCGGGCATGCGCCCGACGAGGCTATCACCGTGGCGGGTGGTCGTCGTCGGCCGCGGCGAACACGTCGCGCACGATCGCGGTCGCCGCGAACAGCAGGAACCGCCGCGCCATCGTCCGGATCGCGGACGCGCGATCGAACGAGCCCGCGGCGTAGCCCACGACGATCGCCGAGCCGAAGCGCAGCCACGGGTTGCGCAGGAGCCCGGTGAGGGGCTCCGCCGCGCCGAGCGGCGCGCGCGCCGACGAGGCCGACGACGTCGGCGGGGCGGGAGGGTCGCGAAACGCGCGGCTCGCCGCCGCCATTCGCGAGGAGATGCCAGTGGGGCGCTGCATGACGGCTAGCGGCGCGACCGCATGCGCGCGATGACGTAGCCCATGGCCAGGCCGGCCACGGCGAACGCGATCGGGTTGCGCCCCATGCGGCTGGAGAGCTGCTTCATCGCGCCCTGCACGCGATCGCGGGCGGCCTTGCCGCGGGCGGCCGCGCTCTTGGATGCGTCGGCCACGCCGTCGACGAGGCGCGACGTGCCGTTGTCAGCGTGATCGGTGTGGTTGGTCTGGGTCTCGGTCTCGATGGTCATGCAACGCCCTTGTGCATCGCGAGTGCCACCTCGCGCGGCGCACCGGATCGCCCGCCGAACGGTTCGTATCATCAAAGCGCGGCGGTCGATCGCGATCGCGTCGTGGCCGACGTCGCCGTGCGGACGCGCCCATGCGCGCGGCGGCATGTGCGGACGCGCCCGATCGCCCTGCGCTCGTCCGCGCACTCGGCGCCGCACGCCGCCGGAATCGCTGGGGCCGGGCGGTGGCGCGAGCCGTGCACAACCCGCGGCCATGACCATCGAGAAGACCCCTGTTCCGAACCAGCCCGTCAAGACCCCGCAGATGGCGCAGAAGAAGGGCGCCGCGCCGGCCGCCGTGTTCCTGGCGCCGATCTCAACCGCTGGCTCGAGGGCTCCAAGCACCTCGCCGAGCCCGCCGCGCCGCCGCCGGGCGCCGCTCACTGACCCGCCTCGATCACGCCGAAAGGATCGTCACCATGATGCGTCGAACGCTGTCCGCCGTTCTCGTCACCGCCGCGCTCGTCGCCGCGCCCTCCGGCGCGGCCTTCGCGGCGCCCACGCCCATCGCCGCGGCCGCACCGGCTCCGGTGAGCTCGCCGGCGCCCGCGCGCACGGACGCCGCGCGCTACGCGGCGCTCGAGGCCGCCACCCCGACGGCCGCGGCGTTCGAGGGCGGCAGCCGCGTGCTCATCATCGGAGGCAGCACGCTCACGATCGTGCTGATCGTGCTGCTCGTGGTGATCCTGGTGTGATCACCGCCGGCCTGGGAGGCTTCGCCTCCGGGCCGGAACCGCATTTCGCCGACGTCGCGTCGGATGATCGACCCTCGCCGCCCAGGTCCGTTGGACCGACGGGTCGCGAGGGTCGACGTCGTCCGGCGCCGCCGGCTTGGGCGCGCAACCACGCGCCGAGGTCTCGCATGCGCATGCTTCCCCAGGTCCTGACCGCCGCACTGGCGACCACGCTGCTCGGTGGTTGCTTCGTCCGCCCCGCCACCTACGGCGAGGTCTCCGTCACCACGCCGGGGATGGTCTACATCGACTCCGACGTGCAGGTCGTGGCCGACTACGAGTACCCGGTGTTCTACTCGTCCGGCGCCTACTGGCGCTTCGACGGCGGCTACTGGTACCGGTCGCCGTGGCGCGACCGCAGCTGGTCGCGCACCGAGAACGTGCCGGTCGCGGTGCGTCGCGTGCCGCACCCCGAGAACTACGCGCACTACACCCCCGGGCCGCGCGACCACCGCGTCGCCCCGGCGCCCCGCCGCCTGCCGCCGCCGCGTGAGGTCGATCACCGCACGCCGGTCGAGCGCCGCGCGCCCGCGCCGCCGGTCGATCACCGCGCGCCGGCGCCCGAGGCGCGCCCGCCCGTGGATCACCGCGCCCCACCGCCGCGGACCGCGCCGCACGAGGATCGCGGCAACGACCACCGCGAGCCTCGCGATCGCCACTGACGAACGCACTCCCGCAGGCGCCTCGCCGGCATGGCGAGTGCACAGGAGCGCTGCATGTTCACCGAGCTACCGACCAGCGAGCCCGGCCTCCCCGACGAACGCTCCGGCGATCGCGGACGGCTTCCACCGGGGACGCTCGCGGGCCCGTGGCGGGTCGAGCACGAGCTCGGGCACGGCGGCATGGGCACGGTGTACGCGGTCACGCACGAGACCATCGAGAAGCGCGCTGCGCTCAAGGTCGTGCATCCCCACGCGCTGACGCCGTGGTTCACCGCCGAGCGATTCCTCGCCGAGGCCCACGTCGTCAACCAGGTCGCGCACTCCGGCATCGTGGACATCTTCGAGACCGGGCGGCTCCCGGATGGGCGGCCGTACCTGGTGATGGAGCGGCTCGAGGGCGAGACCCTGGGCCAGCGGGTCGCGAAGGGCCGGCTCGCGCCCGAGGAGGTCTGCGAGATCCTCCACGAGGTCTGCGCTGCGATCGGCGCCGCGCACCGGGCGCACATCGTCCACCGCGATCTGAAGCTCGACAACATCTTCCTGGTCGAGGCGCACGACGAGCAGCGCGCGTGCATCAAGGTCCTCGACTGGGGCATCGCCAAGGTCCTGTCGACGGACCCGCTGGCGACCTGCGCCGAGCGCCTCACCGGCACGCCCCGCTACGTCTCGCCGGAGCAGGCCTGCGGCCAGACGATCACCGTGCAGTCCGACGTCTACTCGCTCGGCGTCGTCGCCTACGAGCTGTTCGTCGGTGCCGCGCCGTTCGACGCCGACTCCGCCGGTCAGCTGTTGCTGATGCACGCGCGCGACGTCCCGGCGCCGCCGCGCGCGCACTGGCGCGAGATCCCACCGGACCTCGACGCGCTGGTCATCTCGATGCTGGCCAAGGACCCGCGCCAGCGGCCGCCGATCGATCAGGTCGCGCAGCGGCTGGCGGTGATCCACGCGCGGCTGCGCGGCCAGCGTCGGACGCAGGTCCGGCACGGGATCGCGCCGATGCCGCGCCGGGCGCACGGGCCGCGCCGGGTCGCGAGCGCGGTGTCGAGCACGGTGCTGGCGCCGCGCGTGTCGCGCTGGACCTCGCCGCGCCTGCGCTTCGTGCGCGCGCTCGCGCTGGTCGCGTTGCTCGGCGACGTGGTGCTGTCGGCGCATGCCCGCACCGCGGGCGCCGATCC
>JAIOQA010000212.1 GCA_021413675.1 Deltaproteobacteria bacterium
CCGGTGCCGTCGCGCCACGGCGACGTGCCCGCCGGCTTCGACGCCTGGTTCGCGACCGCGTGCGCGCGCGATCGCGACGCGCGCTTCCCCTCGGCGGCGGCCCAGGCCGAGGCGCTGGCGCGGCTGTGCACCACCGCCGGCGCCGGCGACACGCCCGCGCCGACCACCGCGCCGATCGCGCCGATCGCGCGCGCCACCGAGGTCGTCCGCGATCCGGACATTCACGTCGCGCGCTGGCCGTGGCTCTTCGCCGCGCTCGCGCCCCTCGCGGTGCTCGCGTGGTGGCAGCCGTGGCGCGCGCCCGCATCGGTGACCGCGCCGATCACGCCCGCGCCGATCGCCGCCCCCGCGCCGATCGCCGAGCCGCTGCGCGTCGCGGTCCTGCCGGTCGACGCCGGCGCCGACGCCGAGCTCGGCGTCCTCGCCGACGCCGCGACCGAGGAGCTGATCGCGCGCCTCGCCGGCCGCCCCGGCCTGCGGGTGATCGCGCGCGCCTCGGTCATGCGCCTGCGCGGCCAGCCCCACGCCGACCTCGCGCGCACCGCGGGCGAGCTCGGCGCGAACCGGCTGCTCGTCGGGCACATGACCCGCGGCGCCGATGGCGTGCGCCTCGCGCTGGAGCTGGTCGATCCGCGCGATCAGACCGTGGCGTGGACCCGCACGTACACGCGGCCCGACAGCGAACTCGAGAGCACGTGCGCGCTCGCCGCCGCGGATCTCGCGGTCGAGCTCGGCGCGCCGCGCGGCGCCGCGCGCGCGCCGCGCGCCCCCGCGGCCTATCGCGCGTACCGCACCGGGCGCGCGTACTGGACCCGCCGCGATCACGCCAACCTGCTGACCGCGATCCGCTACTTCGAGGACGCGCTCCGGCTCGATCCCGACTACGCCGACGCGTGGGTCGGGCTGGTCGACGCGTACCTGCTCCTGCCGTGGATGGGCCCGACCCCGCGCGCGGAGGCCTACGCGAAGGCCCGGACCGCGCTCGATCACGCGATCGCGCTGGCCCCCGACTCCGCCGACGCGCAGGCCGCGCGCGGCAACTACCTGCTCGAGGCCGAGTGGCGCTTCCCCGACGCGGCGGAGGCCTACCACCGCGCGATCCAGCTCGATCCCGACAACGCCGACGCCCACCAGTGGCTCGGCGAGCTCTTGTGCTACGAGCGCCGCTACGACGAGTCGCTCGCCGAGCTCGACCTCGCGATCCAGCTCGATCCGCTGGTGCCCGCCAGCCACAAGGAGCGCGCCCGCACGCTCTACTACGCCGGCAAGTACGCCGACGCGGTCGCCGCCGGGGATCGCTCGCTCGCGCTCGATCCGACCCAGCCGTTCGCGCGCTACGGCCGCGGCTACGCGCTGGTCCGGCTCGGCCGCGTCGCCGAGGGCAAGGCCGAGATCCTCGCCGAGCCGATGCTGTCGTTGCCCGGGCTGGACGCGCTCCTGCTCGCGCAGGAGCTGTGGATCGCCGATCGCAAGGGCGATCGGGCGGAGGTCGCGCGCCTCGGCCCGATCGTCGCGCGCTCGAACCTCGCCGACATCTCGCCGTTCACCGCGGCGTTCGCGGCGGCGATCTCCGGCGATCGCGCCGCGATGCTCGCGCACATCGAGCGCGGATTCGCGGAGCACGATCCGTGGCTGCCGCACATCGCGATCAACCCCGAGTTCGATCCCTACCGCGCCGACCCCGCCTTCGCGGCGCTGGTGGCGCGCTTCGGGATCTAGCAAGATCTGGCCACGCCCCACCCGCGCGCGACGGGCGCGACCGGACGTCGCACGCCCTGGTTCGGGCCCCGATCCACGGTAGCCTGCGCCTCTCGATGCACGCGCCCGCCCCCGTGGCCTCGCCCGACGACCGGACGCGCGTGCTGGCGCTCCTGCGCCGCCACGGCCACGCCACGGTCGCCTTCCAGGCGCTCGAGGCCGACTTCCGCTACTGGTTCGACGGCGACGACGCGGTGGTCGCGTACGTCGACACCGGCCGGGCCTGGGTCGCCGGCGGCGAGCCGATCGCCGCGCCCGAGCGCCTGCGCGAGGTCGCGGACCGGTTCGTGCTCGCCGCGCGCGCCGCCCGCCGCCGCGCCAGCTTCTTCGGCTGCGAGCAGCGCTTCGTCGACGCGACCGCGTGGCCAGCGATCGTCCTGGGCGAGCAGCCGGTGTGGCAGCCCGGCGCGTGGGATCACACGCTCGCGACCACGCCCTCGCTCCGCTACCAGCTGCGCCGCGCGCGCAAGAAGGGCGTGACCGTGCGCGCGCTCCGCCCCGACGAGGTCGCGCCGGGCAGCCCGCTGCGCCCGGTGATCGCCGCGCTCGGCGCGGAGTGGCTGGCGGCGCGCCGGATGGCGCCGATGGGCTTCCTGGTCCAGCTCGAGCCGCTGACCTACCCCGCCGAGCGCGTGATGATCGTCGCCGAGCGCGGCGGCGCGGTGGTCGGCTTCCTGTCGGCGATCCCGGTGCACGCCCGGCGCCGGCTGTTCATCGAGGATGTCCTCCGCGGTCGCGCCGCGCCCAACGGCACCAGCGAGCTGATGATCGACGCCGCGATGCGCGCCGCCGCCGACCTCGAGGGCGTGACCCTCGGGCTCGCGCCGCTGGCCGGCGACGTGCCCGCGCCGCTGCGCCTGGCCCGCGCGCTGTCGACGCCGCTCTACGACTTCCGCGGCCTGGCGGCGTTCAAGCACAAGCTGCGTCCAGATCGATGGGAGCCCATCTATCTCGCGGCGCCGCGCTGGGCGTGGTGGGCGCTCGGCGACGGCCTGACCGCGTTCGCGCGCGGCAGCCTGATCCGCTTCGGCCTGCAGACCCTCGCGCATCGCCCCGGCCTGCGCCTGCTCGCGATCGCCGCCGCGCTGGTCACCGCCATCGCCGTCGCGGTCCTGATCGCGACGCTGGTGTAGGCCGCCGCCGGTCCTGGTACGTTCGCGCGCGATGAAGCCGTCGTCCAAGCGCGTGATCGCCGATCTCGAGGAGCTCGCGGCCCTGACCACCGACGAGCGCGGCGCGCAGCGGGTCGCGTGGGGCCCGGTCTGGCGCAAGACCCGAGACTGGTTCACCGCCAAGCTGCGCACCGAGCTCGGCCTCGAGCCGCACCGCGACGGCGCCGGCAACCTGTGGGCGACCCTGCCCGGCGCGTCACCGCGCGGCCTGGTGATCGGCAGCCACCTCGACTCGGTGCCCGGCGGCGGCTGGCTCGACGGTTGCCTCGGCGTGCTGGCCGGCCTCGAGGTGCTGCGCCGCGCGCGCGCCGCCGGCACGCCGCCGCTCACGCTGCATCTCGTCGACTGGGCCGACGAGGAGGGCGCGCGCTTCGGCCGCAGCCTCGCGGGCTCGGCCGCCTCGGCGGGCACGCTCGACGCGCACGCCGAGCTGGCGCACCTGGTCGATCGCGCGGGCGTGAAGCTGCCCGACGCCCTCGCCGAGAACGGCGTCACCCTCGACGGCATGGGCACCGCGCGCGCGTACTTCGACGCGCTCGGCGCGATCGCCTACCTCGAGCTGCACATCGAGCAGGGCCCGGTGCTCGAGTCGATGCGCAAGCCGACCGGCCTGGTGCTCGGCACGATGGGCGTCGAGCGCCACAACCTGCGGTTCGTCGGCCAGGCCGCGCACTCCGGCGCCGCGCCGATCCACCTGCGCAAGGACGCCTTCCTCGCCGCCGCCGAGTTCGCGCTGGCCTGTCGCGACATCAGCGTGAAGTACTCGGGCAAGACCCCGCGCACGCGCGTGGTCGCGACCTGCGGCGTGGTCAAGGTCGAGCCCAACTTCGTCACCGCGGTGCCGGGCTCGACCGAGATCTCGATCGATCTGCGCGCCCTCGATGCCACGGTCCTGAAGAAGATGCTCGCCGACGCCCGCCGCGCCGCCGCGAAGGCCGCGCGCACCCACAAGGTCGCGGTCAGCTGGAGCCCGCTCCTGCACATCACGCCGCGGCCGTTCGATCCGGCGCTCATGACCATCGCGCGCACCGCGATCAAGGAGGTCACCGGCACCGCGCCCGAGCTGCCGTCGGGGCCGCTGCACGACGCCGCCGAGATGGCCGCCGTGGTCCCGACCGCGATGATCTTCGCGCAGTCGAGCCCCGGCATCTCGCACACGAAGCTCGAGGACACGCCCCGGCCCGCGCTCGACAAGTCGATCCGCGCGTTCCTGATCGCGGTCGACCGGACCGTCGCACAGCTCGCCGGGTCTTCGACGGTCAGCGCGTCCGGCGCGCGATCGCGTACGCCGGCACGCCGGCCGCGATGAAGCCCAGGCCGATCGCGCTCTCGGTCGGCGCGTTCCAGATCGTCACCGCGAGCAGCGCGATCGACGTCAGCACGAACACCACCGGCAGCCACGGGTAGAACGGCACGCGGAACGGCCGCGCCAGCCCCGGGTGGCGGATGCGCAGCGCGATCACGCCGGCCGCCGCCAGCGCGTAGAACACCCACGACGCGAACACGACGTAGTTGGTCAGCTGATCGAACGAGCCCGACGACGCCAGCACGCAGGCCCACGCGCCCTGCACGATCACCGCGATCACCGGCACGCCGGTGCGCGTCGACACCCGGCCGAGCGCGGCGAAGAACAGCTTGTCCTTCGCCATCGCGTAGGGCACGCGGGCGCTGGTCAGGATCGAGCCGTTCATCGCGCCCAGCGCCGACAGCACGAACGCCACCGAGATCACGCGCACGCCCGCCGAACCGAGCACCGACTCCGCCGCGCGGGTCGCGACCGCCGGCGCATCCTTGTACGCATCGGAGTTCGAGGTGACGATCGACTCGAGCGGCAGCGCGTAGAAGAACGCGAGGTTCACGAGCACGTAGAGGCCCAGCACGATCAGCATGCCGACGACGAGCGCGCGCGGCACGTTGCGCTCGGGATCGCGGACCTCGCCGGCGGCCATCGGCAGGTTGTTCCAGCCGTCGGTGGCCCACAGGGCCGCGAGCGTGGCCGCGCCGAACGCCGACACGCCCCAGTGCGCGGTGCCGCCGCCGAGTCGGCCCCAGTCGCCGCCGCTGCCACCGATCACCATCACCGCCAGCCCGAGGACGATCGTCAGCTTGAGCGCGGTCATGATCGACTGCACGCGGCCGCCGAACGCGACGGTGAGGCAGTTGAGCGCGGTGAACACCCCGATCAACCCGACCGCGACCGGCACGCGCGCGCCGCCGATCGGCAAGAGGCCATCGGCGAAGGTCGCCGCGCCGACCGCGTAGGCGGCGATCGAGCCGGGCGTGCCGATCCAGAACCGGGTCCAGCCGTAGAGGAAGCCGGGCAAGCGCCCCCACGCCTCGCGCAGGTAGACGTACTCGCCGCCGGCGTGCGGGTACATCGCGCCGAGCTCGGCGTAGGCGAGCGCGCCGGTGAACGACAGCGCCCCCGCGACCGCCCACGCCACCATCACCGCGAGCGGCGAGCCGACCGCCTGGGTCATCGGCGCGGTCTTGAGGAACACGCCGGTGCCGATGACCGTGCCGATCACCAGCGCCGAGGCGTCGCGCAGCCCGAGGCTGCGGCGGAGCTCGCCCGGAGGATCACCCGACGCCATGGTCGTTGGTACCACGGCTGCCGATCCCTCGGGCGGCACCCACGTCCCCCGGCCGCTCACCGCGCCTTGCCTCGCGCGCCCCGCGCGACGATGCTCGGCCCGATGACGCCCGCGACTCGCGACGCCTACCTGCGCCTGGTCGACGACCTGACCGAGCACGACCGCCGCTACTATGTCGACGCGGCGCCGACGATCAGCGACGTCGAGTACGACCGCCTGAACCGCGCGCTGCGCGACGCCGAGGCCGGGCACCCCGACTGGGTGGTCGCGTGGTCGCCGACCCAGCGCGTCGGCCACACCCCGCTCTCCGGCTTCACCAAGGTCGAGCGCGCCGTGCCGATGCTGTCGCTCGACAACACCTACGACGAGGCCGATCTGCGCGCGTTCCACGATCGCGTGGTCAAGGGCCTCGGCGGAGACGAGCCGGTCTACTGCATCGAGCCCAAGATCGACGGCTTCGGCATCGAGCTGACCTACGTCGGCGGGGTGTTCACGCTCGGCGCGACCCGCGGCGACGGGACGATCGGCGAGGACGTCACCGCCAACCTCCGCACCGTCGGCGGCGTCGCGCTCAAGCTGCGCGATCCCGTCGATCTGATCGTGCGCGGCGAGGTCTACATCGAGAAGGCCGCGTTCGCGAAGATCAACGCCGAGCGCGCCGCCGCCGGACTCGAGCTGTTCAAGAACCCGCGCAACACCGCCGCCGGATCGATCAAGCAGCTCGATCCGCGCGAGGTCGCGAAGCGCCCGATGCGCGCGATCCTCTACGAGGTCGTCGACGGCGAGCGGATCGCGAGCGGCCACTGGGCCTCGATCGCGCGGCTGCGCGAGCTCGGCCTCGCCACCAGCGACCACAACGCGCGCGCCCACTCGTGGGACGAGCTGCACGCGCTGGTCGAGAGCTGGCGCGATCGCCGCGACGCCCTGCCCTACGAGGTCGATGGCCTCGTCATCAAGGTCGACGCCTTCGCCGAGCGCGCCGTGCTCGGCACGACCTCGAAGTTCCCGCGCTGGGCGATCGCGTTCAAGTTCCCCGCGCGCCAGGTCACGACGATCGTCCGCGAGCTCGAGATCAACGTCGGCCGCACCGGCGCGGTCACGCCGGTCGCGATCCTCGAGCCCGTCGACGTCTCGGGCACGACCGTGTCGCGCGTGTCCCTGCACAACTGGGATCAGGTCGGCCGCCTCGGCATCGGCACCGGCGATCGCGTGCTGCTCGAGAAGGCCGGCGAGATCATCCCGCAGATCCTCGGCGTCACCGAGGCGTCGCAGGAGCCGCGCTGGGTCGCGCCCACGCACTGCCCGGCGTGCGAGACCGCGCTCGCGCGCGAGGAAGGCAAGGTCGTGCTGGCCTGCCCCAACCGCCTCGGCTGCCCGGCCCAGCGCCAGGCCGCGATCGAGTTCTTCGCCGGCCGCGGCCAGCTCAACATCGATGGCCTCGGCGAGAAGGTCGTGGCGCAGCTGATCGAGAACGGCCTCGTGAAGAACGTCGCCGACCTCTTCACGATCACCGCCGCCCAGCTGCTCGAGCTCGAGCGCTTCGCCAAGACCTCCGCCGAGAACCTGGTCGCCGCGATCGAGAAGGCGCGCACCACCGCGACCGCGAGCCGCGTGATCGCCGCGCTCGGCATCCCGCACGTCGGCGGTGTCGCGGCCGGCGTGATCGCGCAGAAGTACCGCACGCTCGACGCGCTGCGCGCCGCCTGCGACGCCAAGCCGGTCGTCGCGGTGGCGGCGACGGAGGAGGAGGAAGCGACGGAGACCGATCCGTTCGCCGAGGAGCTCGAGCAGCTCGACGGCATCGGCGAGGTCATCGCGGTCGCGATCGCGCAGTTCCTCCGCGATCCCCACGCGCGCGCGATCCTCGACGCGCTGTCGCCATACGTCGGCGGCGCGCTCGAGCCGGTCGCCGAGGTCGGCACCGGCCCGCTCACCGGCAAGACCCTGGTCGTGACCGGCACGCTGTCGCGGCCGCGCGGCGAGATCCAGGCCGCGATCGAGGCCGCCGGCGGCAAGATCGCCGGCTCGGTCAGCAAGAAGACCAGCTACCTGGTCGCGGGCGCCGACACCGGCAAGACCAAGCTCGACGCCGCCACCAAGCACGGCGTGCCGGTGGTCGACGAGGACGGCCTCGCGAAGCTGCTGGCCGGCGAGCCGCTGCCCTGACCTGACGCCTGTCCACGCATCCGCGCGACCACGCAGGCCTTGCGCGGCCGCGCAGCGCGGTCACCCAACTTTTCACGAATACACGCGATCCGACGCGACCAGCGCGGGCCACGGTTCTTGCATCGCAAGACCGCGTGGCGAAGACCAACAAGAAGAACCGCGATCCCCGGTGGATCTACCGCTTCGACCAGCTGAAGAAGGTGGAGAAGCACTGCCCGACCTGGGACGACGTCAAGGCGCTGCTCGGTGGTAAGGGCGCGAACCTCGCCGAGATGACCCGCATCGGCCTGCCGGTGCCTCCGGGCTTCATCGTGACCACCGAGGCCTGCCGCGCATACCTCGCGTCGAGCGCGTTCCCCGACGGCCTCTGGTCGCAGGAGCAGGAGGCGCTCGCCGATCTCGAGGAGGCGACCGGCAAGCGCTTCGGCGATCCTGCCAACCCGCTCCTGGTCTCGTGTCGCTCGGGCGCCAAGTTCTCGATGCCCGGCATGATGGACACGGTCTTGAACCTCGGGCTCAACGACGAGACCGCCGCGGGCCTGGCCAAGCTCACCAGCGACGAGCGCTGCGCGTGGGACGCGTATCGCCGGCTGGTGCAGATGTTCGGGCGCGTGGTGATGGGCGTCGCCGACGAGCCGTTCGAGGCGGTGCTGCGCGACGCGCGCGCCAGGCGCGGCGTCACCAACGACGCCGATCTGCCCGCCGACGACCTGCGCGAGATCACCCGCGCGTTCCGCACGATCGTGCAGCGCGAGAGCGGCCGCGAGTTCCCGCTCGATCCGCGCGCGCAGCTGCGCCAGGCCACCGAGGCCGTGTTCCGCTCGTGGCAGGGCAAGCGCGCCCAGGACTACCGCAAGGCCGCCGGCATCCCCGACGACCTCGGCACCGCGGTGAACATCGTCGCGATGGTTTTCGGCAACCTCGGCAACGACTCGGCGACCGGCGTGGCCACGACCCGCAACGTGTCGACCGGCGAGGATCAGCTCGAGGGCGACTACCTCATCAATGCCCAGGGCGAGGACGTCGTCGCCGGCACCCGCGCGGTCAAGCCGATCGCGCAGCTGCGCAGCGAGATGCCGGCCGCGTACGAGGAGCTCGCGCGCATCGCGGCCTTGCTCGAGCGCCACTACCGCGACGTGCAGGACATCGAGTTCACCGTCGAGCGCTCCAAGCTCTGGATGCTGCAGACCCGCGACGCCAAGCGGACCGCGCGCGCCGCCGTGCGCATCGCCGTCGACCTGGCCAACGCGGAACGCATCACGCGCGAGGAGGCGCTCCTGCGGGTCACGCCCGACCACGTCGACTTCTTCCTGCACCCGCAGTTCGATCCCGCGGCGATCAAGCGCGCGCGCGCCGAGGGGCGGCAGATCGCGACCGGCCTCAACGTGTCGCCGGGCGCGGCGGTCGGCATGCTGGTCTTCGACGCCGACCGCGCCGAGCAGCAGGCCCGCGCCAAGCAAGCGGTCGTGATGATCCGCGCCGAGACCAAGCCCGACGACGTCCACGGCATGCTGGCCGCCAAGGGCATCCTCACCAGCCGCGGCGGTCGCACCAGCCACGCCGCGCTGGTCGCGCGGCAGTTCGGCAAGCCCGCCGTCGTCGGCATCTTCGCGATGGAGGTCGACGCCGAGGCCCGGGTCGTGACGATCCGCCGCCCCGCCGGTGCGCCGCTCAAGCTCGCCGAGGGCGACTGGGTCTCGCTCGACGGCACGACCGGCGAGGTCTTCGCCGGCAAGGTCGACACGATGCAGCCGAGCGTCGACGACCCGCACCTGATCGAGCTGCTCGGCTGGGCCGACAGCGTCCGCCGCCTCGGCGTGTGGGCCAACGCCGATTACCCGCGCGACGCGATCCGCGCGCGCGAGCTCGGCGCCGAGGGCATCGGCCTGTGCCGCACCGAGCACATGTTCTTCGAGGCCGAGCGCCTGCCGCTGGTGCAGCGCCTGATCCTCGCGACCACCACGACCGAGCGCGACGAGATGCTCGCGAAGCTCTTGCCGATGCAGCGCGCCGACTTCGATGGCCTGTTCCGCGCGATGGGCGGCAAGCCGGTGACGATCCGCCTCATCGATCCGCCGCTCCACGAGTTCCTGCCCCGCCACGACGACGTCGCGCGCGAGGTCACCGTGCTCGAGACCCGGCTCTCGCTCCACGACGGCGACGCGACCGCGCTCGGCCGCGAGCTCGCCACCAAGCAAGCGCTCAAGACCGCGATCGAGAGCCTGCGCGAGGAGAACCCGATGCTCGGCCTGCGCGGCGTCCGCCTCGGCATCCACATGCCCGAGCTGGTGAAGATGCAGGTGCGCGCGATCTTCGAGGCGGCGTGCGCCTGCCAGCGCGACGGCGTCGAGGTCCACCCGAAGATCATGATCCCGCTCATCGCGCACACCAACGAGCTGCGCCTCGAGCAGACGATGCTCGAGGAGGTCGCGCGCCAGGTGATGGACGCCGCCGGGCAGCACGTCGAGTACGCGTTCGGCACGATGATCGAGATCCCGCGCGCCGCGATCACCGCCGATCAGATCGCCGAGGACGCGCAGTTCTTCTCGTTCGGCACCAACGACCTCACCCAGACCACCTTCGGCATCTCGCGCGACGACGCCGAGACCGGCTTCCTCACCGAGTACCTGAAGAAGGGCATCCTCGCCGAGAACCCGTTCGCGACCCTCGACGAGCGCGGCGTCGGCAAGCTCATGGGGATCGCGATCGAGCTGGGCCGCAAGACCCGGCCCGATCTCGACATCGGCATCTGCGGCGAGCACGGCGGCGATCCGCGCAGCATCGATCTCTGCCACCGCCTCGGCCTCGACTATGTCAGCTGCTCGCCGTTCCGCATCCCGGTCGCGCGCCTGGCCGCGGCGCACGCGGCGCTCCGCCACGGCGGCAAGCGGCCCAAGAAGGAGAAACGCCGCAAGGCCGCGAAGGCGTAGCTCAGGTCGCGTCGACCGCGGTCGCGACCGCCTCGACGACATCGTCGAGCGTGCGGCCGGTCGTGTCGACGACGTGGTGCGCGCGCGCGTACAGGCCCTCGCGCGCCGCGACCAGCGCGCGCAGCTCGGCGAACGCGTGCGGGCTGCCCGACATCGGGCGGCGATCGCCCTGCTCGAGCACGCGGTTCCAGTAGTCCTCGGCGCGCGCCTTGAGCCACACCATCCGCGCGCGCTCGCCGAGCAGCGCGAAGTTCGAGGCGTCGTTGACGATCGAGCCGCCGGTCGCGACCACCATCGCGTCGCCGTCGGCGAGCAGGCGGTTCAAGACCTCGCGCTCGATGCGCCGGTAGTAGGCCTCGCCGTGGAGCTCGAAGATCTCGGCGAGCCGCAGGCCCGCGGCCTGCTCGATGCGCTGATCGACCTCGACGAACGGCACGCCCAGCCGGCGCGCGAGCCGCGCCCCGACGGTCGACTTGCCCGCGCCGCGCACGCCGAGCAGCGCGATCGGCCGGGTGCCCGGCCGCGAGGTCGCCCCGGCCAGCAGCGCCGCCGGCGTGGTGCCGAGCGCGGCCGCGACCTCGGCGAACCGGATCAGCGAGATATTTCCCTGGCCTGACTCGAGCTGGGCCAGGAACCGCTCGGACACGCCCGAGCGATGGCTCAACTCTCGGCGTGACCATCCCTGCGAATCGCGCGTCGAACGGACACGCGACCCCACCGCGGACAAGAACGCATCGCTGCGCATGGGTCGCACTATATTGCGACCTGTCAGCAGTACAAGAACTAAATTGCTTGCGACAAAAAGCTCCTCCCAGTAGATCAACCCCCAGGCGTGCCCCGCCCAGGAGCCCATGGACCCGACCTCGTTCGAGACCCATCCCAGCCGCTACCACCACTGGCGCCTCACCACCGACGGTGACCTCGCCACGCTCGTGATGCAGGTCGACGCCGACCATCCGCATCGCCCGGGGTACGAGCTCAAGCTCAACTCCTACGATCTCTCGGTCGACATCGAGCTGGCCGATGCGATCACCCGGCTGCGCTTCGAGCACCCCGAGGTCAAGACGGTGGTCTTCACCGCCGACCTCGACCGGGTGTTCTGCTCGGGCGCGAACATCTACATGCTCGGGCTGTCGACCCACTCGTTCAAGGTGAACTTCTGCAAGTTCACCAACGAGACCCGGCTCTACCTCGAGGAGGCCTCGGCCGAGAGCGGCCTCAAGTCGCTCGCCGCCTGCAAGGGCACCACCGCCGGCGGCGGCTACGAGCTGGCGCTGGCCTGCGACGAGACCGTGCTGGTCGACGACGGCTCGAGCGCGGTCAGCTTCCCCGAGACCCCGCTGCTCGCGGTGCTGCCCGGCACCGGCGGCCTCACCCGCCTGGTCGACAAGCGCAAGGTCCGCCGCGATCGCGCCGACGTGTTCTGCACCGTCGCCGAGGGCATCAAGGGCAAGCGCGCCAAGGACTGGGGCCTGGTCGACGCGGTCGTGCCGCGCTCGAAGTGGGACGAGACCGTGAAGGCCCGCGCCCAGGCGCTCGCCGGCACCGTGACCCACAAGCGCGGCCCGGCGGTCGCGCTGCCGGCGCTCTCGCCCGAGGTCACCGCCAACCGCATCGCGTACAAGTACGTCGAGCTGACCTTCGATCGCGACGCGCGCACCGCGGCGATCACGATCAGCGCGCCCGAGGCCGCGCCGCCCGCCGACCTGGCGACCGCGGACCTGTGGAGCCTGCGCGCGTTCCGCGAGCTCGACGACGCGCTCCTGCGCCTGCGCTTCAACCACCCCGACCTCGGCATGATCACGCTGCGCACCCGCGGCGATCGCGCCCTGGTGCTGGCCCACGACGCGGCCCTGCATGCGTCGACGTCGGGCTTCGCCAAGGAGGTCCGCCTCCTCCAGAAGCGCGTGCTCAAGCGCCTCGACAACACCGCGCGCTCGATGTTCGCGGTCGCCGATGCGAAGGACAGCTGCTTCGCCGGCGTGCTGCTCGAGGTCGCGCTCGCCGCCGATCGCTTCTACATGCTGATCGATGGCGACAAGGTCGCGGTCGCGACCTCGGTCGCCAACACCGGCGGCATGCCGATGAGCTCGGGGCTGTCGCGCCTGGCCGCGCGGTTCTACGGCACGCCCGCCGCGGTCGCGCAGATCCTCGCGCGCGGCGCCGAGGGGCCGATCGCGTCGGAGGAGGCCGAGGAGCTCGGCCTCGCGACGATCGCCGCCGACGACATCGACTTCGCCGACGAGCTGCGCATCGCGATCGAGGAGCGCGCGTCGCTCTCGCCCGATGCCCTCACCGGCATGGAGGCGTCCTTGCGCTGGGTCGGGCCCGAGACCCTCGAGACCAAGATCTTCGGCCGGCTGTCGGCCTGGCAGAACTGGATCTTCACGCGCCCGAACTCGACCGGCCAGACCGGCGCGCTCACGCTCTACGGTCGTCCCGAGCGGCCCACCTACAACTTCACCCGGACCTGAGAAAGGGCCGCCCATGACCGCCATCTCCGACGAGAAGATCCCGAACAACGTCAACCTCGCGGGCGATCGCCGCCTGCAGCGCGCGCTCGAGGCGTGGCAGCCGAGCTTCATCAACTGGTGGAAGGAGATGGGTCCCGAGGGCTTCCAGGCCAAGGACATCTTCCTGCGCACCGCCGTGTCGGTCGAGACCGATGGCTGGGCGCACTTCGACTACGTGAAGATGCCGGACTACCGGTGGGGCATCTTCCTCGAGCCCAAGAAGGAGGGCCGCACGCATCACTTCGGCGATGCGATGGGCCAGCCGGTGTGGGACGAGGTGCCGGGCGAGCACCGCAACATGCTGCGCCGCCTGATCGTCACCCAGGGCGACACCGAGCCCGCGTCCGTCGAGCAGCAGCGCCTGCTCGGCCAGACGGCGCCGTCGCTCTACGACCTGCGCAACTTGTTCCAGGTCAACGTCGAGGAGGGCCGCCACCTCTGGGCGATGGTCTACCTGCTCCACACCTACTTCGGCCGCGACGGCCGCGAAGAGGCCGAGGAGCTGCTGGCGCGACGGAGCGGTGATCGCGACCGGCCGCGCATCCTCGGCGCGTTCAACGAGCCGACGACCCACTGGCTGTCGTTCTTCATGTTCACGATGTTCACGGACCGCGACGGCAAGTACCAGCTGTCGGCGCTGTCCGAGAGCGGCTTCGATCCGCTGGCGCGCACGTGTCGGTTCATGCTGACCGAGGAGGCGCACCACATGTTCGTCGGCGAGACCGGCGTGCAGCGCGTCGCGAAGCGCGCGTGCGAGCTGATGAAGCAGGACCCGAACGGCGACGTGCGCAAGCACGGCGGCATCGACCTGGCGACGATCCAGAAGTACCTGAACCTGTGGTTCACGCTGTCGCTCGATCTGTTCGGCGGCGAGGTGTCGTCGAACGCCGCCGACGCGTTCGGCGCGGGCCTCAAGGGCCGGCACAAGGAGGATCGCTACAGCGATCACGTGCTGCTCGAGGCCACGCACCACATGCACGTGCTCGAGGACGGCAAGGTCGTCGAGAAGGACGTGCCGATGCGCACCGCGCTCAACGAGGTGCTGCGCGAGGAGTACATCAAGGACTGCCAGCGCGGCGTGGATCGCTGGAACAAGACGATCCGCGAGGAGGGCGTGAGCTTCGAGTTCAAGCTGCCGTCGTCGCGCTTCCACCGGCAGATCGGCATGTGGTCGACGGCGTCGTTCACGCCGGCCGGCGAGATGATCAGCAAGGACCAGTACGAGGCGCGCCACGACGAGTGGCTGCCGAGCGCCGCCGACGAGGTCTACGTGAAGAGCCTCATGCAGGCGGTCACGGAGCCGGGGAAGATGGCCGGATGGATCGCGCCGCCGCTCAAGGGGATCAACAATCTCCCGGGCGAGTTCGAGTACGTGCGGCTGTAGGCTGACCGAGTCGGAGTGACGAGGTGCCCGCGCCCGCAAGGCGCGGGCTTCGTCATTTCTGCGAGGCGCGGCGCCGGGGCTTCACGCGCGGACTCGCCGCGATCGATGCGCCGATGCCATCGAGCAGCGTGCGCAGGCCGAGCTCGAACAGGGCGTCGAGATCGAGGTCGAAGCCGTCGGCGAGCTGCTGATGGATCCTGCCGAAGGTCGGGAAGCGGCCGGAGGTGGCGAGGGCAGCGAACGCGGGGGCGTGGGCGGTCATCCAGTCCTCGTCGCTCTGCCCGGTGTCGTTCTGGGCCTGGGCCTCGGCGTCGAGGTTGGTCGCGAGGCCCTGGATGAAGCTGTGCACCACGATGTGGAGGTTGAGCGTCATCGGCGCCGAGAGGCCGAGGCCGTCGAGGGCGCGCAGCATCCACTCGGCGTAGGCGAGGGTGTTGGGCAGGGGCTGCGGGCGCGTCACGATCATCACGCGGGCGAGCCACGGGTGACGGCGGAAGGCACGCCACTCGAGGCGCGCGGCCAGCTCGAGCTGCGCGCGCCAGCCGGCCGGCGGATCGTCGGGCAGCGGCTCCTCGCCGATGGCGTGCTCGGTCATCCATTGCAGGAGCTGATCCTTGCTGCGCACGTGGCGGTAGAGCGACATCGTCGGCACGCCCAGCTTTGCGGCGACGCCGCGTGCCGAGAACGAGGCGAGGCCCTCGTCGTCGGCCATCGCGATCGCGGCGCGCACGATGCGATCGCGGGTGAGCGGCGCGTCGTGGGGCGCGGGCGCGGCTCGCCGGGGCACGGCCACCACGGTGCCGACGCGCGCGGCGGTGCGCACGTACCCGTCGCGCACGAGGGCTTCGACGGCCCGGGTCGCGGTCGCGAGCGCGACGCCGAACTCGGCCGCGATCGCGCGCACCGATGGCAACCGCACGTTGGGCCGGAGCGCGCCGGAGGCGATCCGGCGCCGGAACTCGGCGGCGATCTGCAGGTAGCGCGGACCAGGCGACTGTCCTAGGACAGGCTCGACGGGCGCGCGTCGGCGAGTGCGGGCTGTCATGGGTCAGTGACGGCGATGCTGGCGTTTTGGCGTGGTGCGAACGGCGGCATGCGTACAGCGTACAGGCCAGATGCGTACGGCGTACGCAGAAAGTGAACAGCATGACCTCCACCACGGTTCTGATCTCGGGCGCGGGCATCGCCGGCCCCGCGCTGGCGTTCTGGCTCCACCGCCACGGCTTCGCGCCGACCATCGTCGAGCGCGCCCGGGCGCTCCGCGTCGGCGGCCAGGCGGTCGACTTCCGGGGCGAGGCGCACCTCGGCGTGCTGCGCAAGATGGGCATCCTCGAGCAGGTGCGCGCCCGGCGGACCGACATGGGCGAGCAGACGTTCGTCGATGGCGCGGGCCGACCGCTCGTGCGCCTGCCGGCGGTGTTCATGAGCGGCGACCTCGAGATCCAGCGCGGCGATCTGTGCCAGATCCTGTACGACGCCACGCGATCCACGACCGAGTACTGCTTCGGGGATGCGATCACCGCGCTCGTCGAGACCGATCGCGGCGTCGAGGTGAGCTTCGAGCGCGCGGCGCCGCGGACGTTCGATCTGGTGATCGGCGCCGATGGCCTGCACTCCGGGGTGCGCGCGCTCGCGTTCGGCGAGGAGTCGAGGTTCCTGCGGTTCCTCGGCTACCACGTCGCCGCGTTCACGCTGCCGAACCAGTGGGGCCTGGTCCGGCGCGGCCTCACCCACAGCGTGCCGGGGCGCGCGGTGTGCCTGTCGAGCGCGCGGGCGCCCGCCGAGGCGCGCGCGCTGCTGGTGTTCGCGTCGCCGCCGCTCGCCTACGACCGCCGCGATCTCGACGCGCAGAAGGCGATCGTCCGCGACACCTTCGCCGGCATGGGCTGGGAGACGCCGCGCGTGCTCGCGGCGCTCGAGCGCGCCGACGACCTCTACTTCGACGCGGTCGCGCGCATCGAGCTCGACACCTGCGCGCGCGGCCGCATCGCGCTGCTCGGCGACGCCGCGTTCGGCGGCACCCTCGGAGGCCAGGGCACCGGCGCGGCGATCATCGGCGCCTACGTCCTCGCCGGCGAGCTCGCCGCCGCGCGTGGGGACCATCGCGCCGCGTTCGCGCGCTACGACCAGCGCATCCGCGCCTACGCGACCCGCTGCCAGAACGGCGCCGCCCACGCCGGCCCGTTCTTCGCGCCGCGATCGCGCGCGCGCCTGTGGCTGCGCAACGCGATGTACCGGGTGCTGTCGTCACGGGCGATGGCCGGGGTGATGCGCCGCCTGGTCACGAGCGCCGCGGATGCCATCGCCCTGCCCGACTACGCGACCTGAGCATGTTCTATGTTCCGTCCATGGGAACGACCCGAGTGACCCAGTTCGCGAACGCGGCGCGCGCCGCGGTGTACCGCGCATGCCTCGACGAGCACGCGGTGGCGCGGTGGATGGTGCCCGATGGCATGCGCAGCCAGGTCCACGTGTTCGAGCCGCGCGAGGGCGGCGCGTTCCGGATCTCGCTCACGTACGACACGGTGAGCGGCACCGGCAAGACCAGCGCGCACACCGACACGTTCCACGGGCGGTTCGTGACCCTCGTCCCCGACGAGCGGATCGTCCAGACCGTCGCCTTCGAGACCGCCGACCCCGCGATGGCTGGCGCGATGACCATCACGATCGCGCTGCGCGACGCCGGCGGCGGCACCGAGATCGAGTACGTACACGAGGGCGTGCCCGAGGCGGTCTCCGCCGCGGACAACGAGCTCGGCACGCGGATGTCGCTCGCCAAGCTGGCCGCGATCGCCGAGAGCGGTTGATGTCGCGACATCCCCGCGGTACCACGCCGCATGCGCGCACCTCTTCGCGGCCTCGCCTGGGCGACGATGCTCACCACGATCGCGAGCTGCAAGCAGGATCCCGCGACGTCCTCCTCCAACGTCACCGGGCTCGCGAACCCGAAACCCTCGCCCAGCGGCACCCCGCCCGCGACGGCCGCAGCCGCCGCGCCACCCGCGCCACCGCCGGCCGCCGCGCTGACGATGACCGTGAACGGGCTCGCGCTCGCGCCGCGCACCGCGCTCGCCTCGACCCGCGGCGGTGAGGTCATCCACGTCGAGCTCTCCACCATCGCCGGCCGCACCTGCGATGACCTGTTCGGCCACGACGGCATCTCGCTCGGCGCCGACGAGGTGCTGGTCTCGCTCGACCTCGCGCGGCCGATCGCGGGCGACCGCGACGCGACCGGCCGGACACCGCCGCCCGGATCGCTGCCGATGCAGGTCACGCACGCGAGCTGGCCCAGCGGCCAGGACGGGCTGCAGCGACTTCTCCGTCGGCGCCGGCGGTCCGAAGGTCACGCTCGGGCTCGACGGCGTCGTCGCGGTCACCTCGTGCGGCGATCGCGGACCGACGCCGGTCCCGCCGCTCCAGCCGATCACCGTCACGAACGGCTCGCGCACCCTGCCGATCCGCGGCGCGCTCATCACCCACGATGACCAGGGCGCGTGGACCCTCGAGCTGTCGAGCCTGCCCCGCCGCTGCGGCGCGAACGGCGGCGACGGCGACCCCGGCGACCTCGTCATCGAGCTCCACCACCGCGATCCGGGCCCGTTCCTGAACGTGTACGGCGATCTCGCGCCGATCCAGCAGAACTTCACCCTCGCCGACTACAAGGACGTCACGCTGACGCCCGGCGGCGACGTCAAGGGCACCGCCCCCATCGACGTCGCGGTCGAGGTCGCGATCGCGGGCTTCCCGCTCGCGGTGCACGGCAAGGTCACGGCGACACCGTGCCCATGATGCGCGCGCGGGTCAGGTCACGCGCTTCTGCACGACCGCCGCGTTGATCGCCGACCAGTCGGGGTGCGCCTCCACCAGCGCGAGGACGTCGCGCCAGCTCGTCGACGCTGGCAGGTGATCGAAGATGAGCCGCAAGAGCGCCGCGTCCTCGGGCGTGTCGAGCGTCCAGCGGTGGTGGCTGTAGTCCTGCTCGCAGCCCAGCGTCGCCAGGCGGAACCGCTCCGGGTGGCGATACAGGAACGGCGTCACGTGCTCGCGCCACGCGGGATTGGCGTCATCGCGCCACGCGGTGGCCAGCGCGTCCATCGTCATGACCTCGGCGCTGATGCCGATCGGGTAGGTCGCGCGCGGGAACGAGGTCGAGGCGTAGTCGGCGCGCTGATCGATGAACGTCGCGACCAGCGCAAGGACCACGTCCGGATCGAGCAGCGGGCAGTCGCTGGTGATCCGCACGATCGCGTCGGCGCCCAGCCCCTGCGCGGCCTGGTAGTAGCGATCGAGGACGTCGTCCTCCGAGCCGCGCGACCAGCGCCAGCCCGCGGCACGGCAGACCGTGACGATCGCGTCGTCGCGCGGATCGATCGTGGTCGCCACCACGACCTCGTCGATCGCCGGGCACGCCCGCACCCGCGCCACGCAGTGCGCGAGCGCGGTCTGCCCCGCGAACCGCTCGAGGACCTTGCCCGGCAGGCGCGACGAGCCGAGCCGCGCCTGGATGATCGCTGCCGTCCGCATGGGTCGATCAGACCCGAGCCGCGGCGCCGACACAACCTGCGCCCTCGGATATCGGGTGATACTCGCGCCGTGCCCCACTGGTCCGTGACGGGCGATGCCTTCGTCGGGCAGCGCCACTCGATCCGCCGCTACCTCGTGTGCGCGATGCAGGGCCACTTCCCGGTGCTCGCCCGCGGCCCCGACGACACGCTCGCGGTGGTCTTCCGCACCGGCGCGCCGCACTACGGGCTGTCGGGCACGCTCGCGACCGCGTGGTCCGCCGATGGTCGCGCGTGGACGGATCCGATCGAGGCCGCGCCCCGCTGGGACGACATCCGCAACCCGGCGTTCGGCATCGACGCGAGCGGCCGGTGGATCCTGGCCTACTGGAAGGCGTCGGTGCACGCGTTCGCGGCCACGCCCGATGGCGAGCGGCGCTGGCGCCTGCCCGCGCCCGACGCGATCCGCGACGCTGCCGATCTCTTCCTCGTCACCAGCGACGACCGCGGCCGCACCTGGTCGACGCCGACGCCGTACACGAGCCCGCGCCTCGGCTTCGTGTCGCCGTACGGGCGCATCACGCTCGCGCCCGACGGCGCGCTGATCCTCGCCGCGTACGGCGCGCCGCGCGGCGCCGCGGCGGGCCAGTTCGACGCCGTGGTGCTGCGCAGCCGCGACGGCGGCGCGACCTGGGACGAGCGCGCGGTGGCCAGCGGCGCGAGCGAGCTCGCGGTGTGCTGGCTCGATGATCACCGCGACGTCGGCGCGGTCCGGCTCGCCAGCAGCGCGACCGCGCTGGTGCGGAGCGACGACGGCGGCGACACCTGGTCCGCGCCGGTCGCGATCACCGAGCCCGGCGAGCATCCCGGCGATCTCTGTCGGCTCGCGAGCGGGCGCCTGCTGTTCACGTTCGGGCGCCGGCGTCGACCGCTCGGCTGCGGCGCGCTGATCTCCGACGACCTCGGCGCGACCTGGCGCCGCGATCGCGAGGCCATCCTCGCCGGCGATGGCATCGGCAACGACGTCGGCTATCCGTCGACGGTGCAGCGCGCGGACGGGACGATCGTCACCGCCCTGTACTTCGCGCGCGGCAGCGCCGCGTCCGAGCCGGCCGAGGGCTGGGGCGAGGTGTCGTGCCAGGCGCTCCACTACCGCGAGGATCTCTTCGGCGCGTAGCACCGCCGCGGGTTTCGTGCTGTCCTGCGCGCATGACGACCAGCGACGCGGCACGCCCCGCCTCGACTTTCGATCCTGAGCGCCTGGCCGCGGCGATGAACCGGGGCCGCGCCCACCAGCGCGCCGGCGAGCTCGACCAGGCGATCGCCGCGTTCGACGAGGCCATCGAGATGGCGCCGTTCTACCCCACGGCCTACCTCGACCGCGGCGCGACCCGCGAGCTCCAGCACCAGTCGAAGAAGGCGATCGCCGATCTGAGCCGCGCGATCGCGCTGGCCGAGCCCGGGGAGGAGCGCGGCACCGCGTACTTCAACCGCGCGCTGGCCCAGGAGTCGATCGGCGCGATCGATCGCGCGTTCCGCGACCACCGCGCCGCGCTCGCCGACGGCCGCGCCGAGGCCGAGGCCGAACTCGCGCGCCTCGCCGACGCCCACGGCGGCACCACCGTCGACCGTCCGTCGGTGAAGGACGAGGCCCGCGCCAACCTGCTGTGCGACGAGGCGCGCGCGATCCTCAACCGCGATCCGGTCGAGGCGCTGCGCCTGTACCACGAGGCGCTCGAGCTCCTGCCCGGATCGCAGGAAGCGCTCCACGGCATCGGCATCATCTACGCGATGCTCGGGCGCACGACCGCGGCGATGGCCGCGTTCGATCGCTCGCTCGCGATCCAGCCGCAGTACCTGGGCATCCGCGCCGAGAGCCTGTTCAACCGCGGCATGCTGTACGCCGGCGCCGGGCGCCACGCCGAGGCGCTGGCGGATCTCGAGGCCTGCCACGCGCTGTGCCTCGATCCGGACGCGGAGTTCCCGGTGCTCGGCGATGCGGCCAAGGAGCAGCAGCTCGTGGCGTCGATCGAGCAGCGCATCGCGCGGCTGCGCGCCCACCTCGCGCGACCGCGATGAGGCGCCTGGTCCGCGCGCTGGCGATCCTCGCCGCGCTGCTGTTCGCGTTCCTGATCTTCCTCTGGTTCCGCGCCGGCCGCGACCTCGCGTACATGCTGCGCGTCCTCGGCCATCGCGACTCGAGCACCAGCGACTATCGGTGGAAGGACGCGATGGGCGTCGCGCCCGCGCCCGCGCCCCGGCCATGGCCATCGCGCGACGGGTGCGGCCCGGTCGCCGCCGCGCTCGCCCGCGATCCCGACGCCGGCGCGATGGACGACTACCTCACCCGTGGCGGCGCGCTCGCGCTGGTCGTGATCCGCGACGGCGCGCTGACCTGCGAGTGGTACGGCAACGGCGGCGCGCGCGATCGACCCGCGGCGGCGTTCTCGATCTCCAAGACCGTGGTGTCGCTCCTCCTCGCGCGTGCGGTGGCCACCGGCGCGCTCGCTCTCGACGAGCCGATCACGACCCGCGTGCCCGAGCTCGCGGCCCGCGATCCGCGGTTCGCGGCGATCCGCCTCGCCGATCTCGTCGACATGCGCTCGGGCATCGGCTTCGAGGAGGACGCCGGCTTCCCGTGGGTCGATCAGGACGCGCCGGCGGTCTACTACGCCAGCGATCTGGTCGCGACGGTGCTCGCGCGCGCGGCGATCGAGGCCGCCCCCGGCCCGTTCGTCTACAACGACTACGCGCCCAACCTGATCGGCCTGGCGCTCGCGCGCGCCACACGGGCGCCCTTGCCCGCCGCGACCCAGGCGCTCTGGGACGAGCTCGGCGCCGAAAATCCCGCGGCGTGGTCCGTCGACGATCGCGGGTTCGCGTGGCACGAGAGCGGGTTCGTGGTGACCGCCCGCGATCTCGCGCGCGTCGGCCAGCTCGTGCTCGACGGCGGCCGGGTCGGCGATCGCCAGGTCGCGCCGCCGGCGTTCGTCGCGCGCAGCCTCGATCCCGCCGGGCGCACCCGCGCCACCACCTTCGCTGGCACCGACGTCGGCTATCGCAACGGCTGGTGGACCGTCGACGGCGATCTGGTCGCGATGGGCCGCTGGGGCCAGATCATGCTGGTCAGCCCCGCGACCCGCACCGTGATCGTGCGCCTCGGCGAGGACGGCCACGCCGAGACCAACATCGCGATCGCGCGCCGGCTGCAGCGGGTCGCGCGGCGGCTCGCCGGCCGCGACTGAGGCGCCCGGGCTACTTCCGCGCGGCCGCGAACTCGTCGCCCGGCGCCCAGCCCGGCCGCGCATCGCCGTTGGCGATCGCGACGCCGATCGCGAACCCGAGGCGCGCGTCCTCGATCATGCCGCCATAGACCCAGTCCGGCTGCAGCTGATCGCTGGGCTGGTGATAGTGATGGGCCTCGAAGTCCTCGATCTGCTGCTTCATCCAGCCGTCGGGCTTGTCGATCGCGTCGCTGCCGGTGTCGAGGTACACGCCGGGCACGCCGATCCGCGCGAAGCTGAACTGATCCGAGCGATAGAAGTGGCCGCGATCGGGGAACTGATCGCCCACGACCACGCGGTGCTGGCGCGCGGCCTGCGCGTCGACCAGCGCGTCGAGCGTGGTCTTGCCGCGGCCGATGTAGCCGACGTCGCGCGTGCGAGCCCAGATGTTGCCGCCGTCGAAGTTGATGTCGACCGCGAGCTGGCCCACCGGCACCGTCGGGTGGCTCGCGTAGTACGCGGAGCCGAGCAGGCCCTGCTCCTCGGCGGCGACGAACATCACCAGGATCGAGCGGCGCGGCGCGACCGGCAGCGCCTTGAGCGCGCGCGCGATCGCGAGCACCTGCGCGCAACCGGCGGCGTTGTCGAGCGCGCCGTTGTAGATCGTGTCGCCGCTCGCGTCGGGCTTGCCGACGCCGAGGTGATCGTGGTGCGCGGTGAACACGACCAGTTCGTCTGCCAGCTTCGGATCCGAGCCGCGCAGCACGCCGAGCACGTTCGCGGTCGGTGCGCGGGTGACGTCGTTGGTGAACGCGAGCGAGGTCGTGATGCCGAGCGGCACCGGGACGAACTCCTTGTGGCGCGCCGCCTCGATCAGCGCCGGCAGATCGCGACCGGCGAGCGCGACCAGCTTGCGCGCCGCATCCTCGGTGGTCCAGCCCTGCACCTGCACGCGCGGCTCGTCGGCGGCGGGCAGCTCGAACTGCCGCCCCGACCACGAGGTCTGCACGACCTGGAACGGATAGCCGGCCGAGGGCGTGGTGTGGATGATGATCGCGCCGGCCGCGCCCTGGCGCGCCGCGCTCTCGTACTTGTACGTCCAGCGGCCGTAGTAGAGCCGGGTCGCGCCGCCGAACAGCGCCGGATCCCAGTCGGGATCGTTGTTGAGCATCAGGAGGACCTTGCCCTTCAGGTCCACGCCCTTGAAGTCGTCCCAGCCGTACTCCGGCGCCTGGATGCCGTAGCCGACGAACACGACCTCGGCGTTCTTGATCGCGCCCTTCGCCGTCTGCACCCCGCTGCCCGCGATGTAGTCGTCCCACCAGCGCAGCCCGAGCTTCTTGCCGCCGCGCGCGAACGTCCACGTCGGCGGCATCGCCGCCTTCACGCCGACGAGATCGAACGGCTGCTCCCAGCTGCCACCGGCGGCGCCCGGCGCGAAGCCGATCGCCTCGAGCTCCTTGGCCAGCAGCGCGCGCGTCGCCGCATCACCGGGCGTGGTCGGGCCGCGTCCGGCCAGCTCGTCCGACGACAGCCGCGCGATCGCGTCGCGCAGCCCGTCGGCGGTGATCGCCTGGGCCGCGGCGTCGACGACCGCCGCGGGATCCGCGGGCGTCGGGACCGGCGCTGCTGGCGTGGCCGGCGCGGCCTCCGGTGCAGGGACCTGCGGGGCGGGGCCTGGCGGATGCGAGCACGCCACCGCGACCAGCGCGGCGAACAACGGGGAGACAGAGCGTCGCGCGATCATGGCCGCGACCGTAGCAGACGCGTCCGCGATCCGGCACCGCGCGCGACGGAGGCGCGCAGCGATTCAGCTCATGTAGATGTTCGCGAAGAATCGGATCACGTCCTCGATGTCGATGTCGAACTCGGGTTCTTCGATGCGAACCCGATCGAGCACGGGGATCTCGAGGAAGTTGCCGATCGAGGTGATCAGCCGGTTGGCGCGATCGTACTTCATGCCCATGTGGCCCCACGGATTGCGGACGGTCACCATCAGGCGGTCGCCGAGGGCGAACACGCGCAACACCGCGTAGGCGTGACTGCCAGCCAGGCCGATGTCGCTGAGCGGCTCGCCCGACGGGCCGCGCTGGTTCGAGTTCCAGGTCTTGGTGCTGATCGCGACCACGGCGCCGCGCGCCATCGCGCTCTGCATGCTCGCGTGCAGCATCTGGGCGCGCGTGGAGTAGGCGCCGCCGGTGACGCCGCAGCTCGGCACGTGCTTCTTGACGTAGTCGATCAGACGCTTGGCCACGACGACGTCGAGTCTCAGCGCGAGCACGATCCGTTCGACGCACGCGACGACGCTCCCCCGATCCTCGACCATGCCGATGCTCTGCTCCAGCACCTGCCGCGCGGCCTCGGCCTGGGTGACGAAGTCCTTGGCCTGCCCCGCATCGAGCTTGAAGTACCAGCTGAGCTTCTCGGCAGTCATGAACAGCGGGTGGACCGGCACCGCCTGCAGCTCCAGGTGGTCCTCGTCCAGCCGCCGGCTCGGGTTGGCGATCTCGGTCATCGACGCGTCGCGGCCGAGGATCATGCTGAACGCGGCCGACGCGTGGCCGCCCTCGCCGGTCGCCTCCAGTCCGCCGCCGCACTCGCCGTACGCCTTCTCGACGAGCGCCGGCCACAGCGCACGATCGGCGCGCGCGAACAGCGCGCACCCGTCGCGCATCACGACCCGCCGGTTGACGCGGATCCAGGTGGCGACCCGCGTCCTGGTCGAGGGATCGAGCACGAAGAAGCGCACCGCCACCGTCTCGTCGTCGAGTTCGCACAGCATGTCGGTGAGGTGGTGGGGCGACTGACTCACCACCGAGATCAGCGCCGCCATCAGGTAGCAGTTGCCGAGCCCGCCCTGCCGCACGTGTTCCGCTGTCGGGTGGCCCTCCTTGCCGAACAGCTGGACGCGGTCGCCCTCCCCGGTCACTGGCCGCTCGTAGTCGAAGTCGAGGATCTTGACGCACGCCTGGTCGACCCAGCGCAGCCCATGCTCGCAGCTCACCCTCCAGAAGGCGCCGAGCCCGGGCACCACCATGGACTGCGCGATCTTGATCGGCGTCGCCGCCTCCAAGATCGGCGCCTCGCATTCGTCCGCCATCAACATCCCGACGTGCGCCTCGACGGACTTGCCGTCGAGGACCCGCTCGCGATCACGCCCGGTGCAGACCGGCTCCGCGCCATCGATCGAGCAGAACATCGCGATCCGCGCGAACTTGTGGGCGCAGGTCCTGGTCGTGATCTCGCCCGGGCGCAGGATCCGCGAGTCGTCGATCGGCTGTGCGCTCGACAGCAGCCATGTCGCGTTGCGAGGCAGGTCCTTCGCCGTCCGTGCACGAGCCAGGCTCTCCGCGATCACCTGGCGCAGGATCCCGCGCACGTGCTCGACCACCCACGCGGGACGCCCGTGCCGATCGGCGAGGTCGGAGAGCAGCTTCTGGGGCGCGTCGAGCAACGTCGCGGCCGTGTCCGGATCGAGGTCCTGGTAGTGATCATAGAGTTCCTGCTGCTGGGCGATCGCCTGGGCGATCTGCGGGGCGTGTCCGTCGATCGCGAAGCCGTCGAGGAGGAACGAGCCGGCGCCCGACCCCTGACCGTGTAGACACAGCGCGAGGTCATCGACCTCGGCCCGGTCCATCCCGGCGATCTCCTCGATCAGCTCCTCGACCGGTCGCATCGACGCCTCCAACGCCTGCAGGACCATCTCCCGGGCGAGCGCCACGTCGAGCTCGTTGTTGGACGCGAAGTAGTTGATGTCGGGCAGCATCTCCTTCAGCAGGGTCGGCGGTGCGCGCCGGAGCAGGGCCTGGAAGCGGTGGAGGCCATCGACGTCGGGCCCGGCGTCGGCCGAGCCCGGATCGCGCGCCATGCGCGGCGGCGTCGAGCGGTCCCTCTCCTTCTCCGATTCCTTCTCCGATTCCTTCTCCTTCTCCTTCTCCCGCTCCGGGTGCTGCTCCTTCTCGCGCTCGGGTCTCCGCTCGTTCTTCCGCTCCGGGTGCCTCTCCTTCCCGCGGCGTCCGTGGTCGAACGGGTCGTGATCGTCGGGGAGCTCCAGCGGTCCGAACATGCGCAATCGCTGGCGCACCTCGACCACCGTGTACTCGCGCCGCTCGTTGATGAGGTCGCGCAGCAGGTCGAGCTGCTGTGCGTTGAGCCCGCCGGGGAAGCCACCGTCGGACATGACCGCGTCGATCACGTCGTGGGGCACCTGCTTCACCTCGACGTACGGGAAGCCCTTCACCTTGCGCTGGACCGCGCCGCCCATCGCGCCGCTGCCAGCGAGCTGATCGAGGAGCGCCGCGGCCGGCCGGCCCTGCACCACGAGGTCGGCCACCGCGTCAGCGTGCGCCTCGTAGCGATCCCCCGCCGCGCCGACACCGCCGACGAGGTGTACGCCGGCTCGCTGTTGCACCACGTGCGCAGCCTCGTGCGCCGCGGTGTGCAGATCGGGCGCGCCGTCGAACGCCACGTGGTCGCCCGTGGCGTAGGCACGCGCGCCGATGTTCGCCGCCGCGGCCGCAGCCGATGCGTCGAGGTGGGCCTTCACGTGGCGGACGTCGTGGTGACCAAACGACGCCTGGATGTCGGCGAGGAACGGCAGCGCGCTCGACGCCCCGGCGATGCCGGAGCTGGCGACGTCCTGGATCAGCGCGGAGGACGAACCCGGATCGAGGTCGAGCTCGCGGGCACCACTCGGCGGACGGAGCGATGCCCGACGCTGCACCTGGCCGCCGCGCAGCGCGAGCGTGAGAGGCTTGCGGCCAGGCGCGGTCGCGCGACCAGGCTCGGATGACGCTCCATCGGTGCGCTCACGATATCGGTGCATCGCGGTCCCCGACGCAGTGATCGTGCCAGTGGCACGGTCGCCACTGCGCCGTGTGATTCCTGGATCCTGCGGAGTGCGGCCGCGGAGGGCGCCGAGCCCGGACGGGTGTCCTGGCTGGCCTGCCCGGATCGACCGGCGGCATGCCACCGCGGCAGCCACCGCGCGTGAGTCCGTCCTGTTTCGCGCGCGCCATCCGCGCTTGACACCGCCGAACGGCCCGGATAGTTTGTTCGACAGGCGAACAAAGTCATTCACCGCGTCGACGCGGTGCCAGGAGCGCGCGATGGGACGAGATCGCACACGGATTTGCCGTCGAACCCGCGGGGACCGCGGCTGATGGGCGAGCCCGCGCTGGTGCCGCCCCTCCTCGAGGTGCGCGGCCTCCGCAAGGAGTTCGTATCGACGCGGCTGTTCCGCCGCGCGCTGCGCGTGGTCGCGGTGCAGGACGTGTCGTTCGTCGTTCGCAAGGGCGAGGCCGTCGCGCTGGTCGGCGAGTCGGGCAGCGGCAAGAGCACGATCGCGCGCATGCTCGTCCGCCTCGCGCCGCCCGACGGCGGCGAGATCCGGCTCGACGGCGTCGACGTGCTGGCGCGCGAGCCGCGCGGCGCGTCGCTGCAGTACCGCGGCCGCGTGCAGATGATCTTCCAGGATCCGTTCGGCTCGCTCAACCCGGTGCACTCGGTCGCGCACCACCTCGCGCGACCGCTGGTGCGCCACGAGCGGGTCGGCGCGCTCAACCCCGCGCTCGACGTCGCCCAGCACCTCGACGGCCCGCTGGTCGGCGGCGGTCGCTCGGCCCTGCACGCGCGCATGGTCGAGCTGCTGCGCATCGTCGGGCTCGAGCCCGCCGAGGAGATGCTCGAGCGCCACCCCTACGAGCTGTCCGGCGGCCAGCGCCAGCGCGTCGCGATCGCCCGCGCGCTCGCGGTGCGCCCCGATCTGCTGGTCGCCGACGAGCCGACCTCGATGCTCGACGTCTCGATCCGCATCGGCGTGCTCAACCTGCTGCAGCGCCTCAAGCGCGAGCACGGCCTCGGCATCATCCTCATCACCCACGACCTCGCGTCGGCGCGTTACCTCGCCGACCGCATCATGGTCCTGTACAAGGGCCGCGTCGTCGAGGATGGCCCGAGCCGCGCGATCGTCTCGTCGCCGGCGCACCCGTACACCCGCGCGCTGCTCGCGTCGATCGCGCACTCCGAGCTCGGCGGCCTCGGGCCGGCGCCGACCGTCAAGGATGGGCCCAAGACCAGCGCCGGCTGTCCGTTCGCGCCGCGCTGTCCCGACGCCCACGCGCCCTGCTGGATCACCGAACCCGCGCCGCGCACCGTCGACGATCGCCGCGTGCGCTGCCACCTCTACCCCGAGTCCCCGATGCCCGCGACCACCCCGACCGCGCACGTCGCGCCATGACCACGCACCCCTTTCCCGCTGGCTTCCTGTGGGGCACCGCGACCTCGGCGTTCCAGATCGAGGGCGCGCACGATCAGGCCGGCCGTCGCCCGTCGATCTGGGATCGGTTCGCGGACACGCCCGGCAAGATCGAGGACGGCAGCGACGCCCGCGTCGCCTGCGATCACTTCCACCGCTGGCGCGACGACCTCGCGATCCTGCGCGACCTCGGCGTCGGCGCGTATCGCTTCTCGGTCGCGTGGCCGCGCATCAAGCCCCACGGCCGCGGCGCGACCAACGATCGCGGCCTCGACTTCTACGATCGCCTGGTCGACGCGCTGCTCGCCGCGCACATCGCGCCGTTCGTGACGCTCTACCACTGGGACCTGCCGCAGGAGCTCGAGGACGAGGGCGGCTGGGCCGCGCGCTCGACCGTCGACGCGTTCGTCGCCTACGCCGACGTCGTGGCGCGGCGGCTCGGCGATCGCGTGCGCCACTGGGTCACGCACAACGAGCCGTGGTGCATCGCGACCCTCGGCTACGAGCAGGGCGACCACGCGCCCGGCCACAAGGATCCGGTCCGCGCCCTGCGCGCGGCGCACCACGTGCTGCTGTCGCACGGCCGGACGGTGCCGGTCCTGCGCCACCACTCGCCGGGCAGCCAGGTCGGCATCGTCCTCAACCTGGTGCCCGCCGAGCCGGCAACCGAGAGCGCCGAGGACCAGGATGCCACCCGCTGGTTCGACGGCTTCTTCAACCGCTGGTACCTCGATCCGCTGTACCGCGGCGGCTATCCCGAGGACGCGATCGACGATCGCGTGCAGCAGGGCCACCTGCCCGACGGCGAGCTGCCGTTCGTCATGCCCGGCGACCTCGCCGCGATCCGTACCCCGACCGACTTCCTCGGCGTGAACTACTACAGCCCGGCGATCCTGCGCGGCGAGCCGGCCACCGACGGAGGCGCGCCGCGTCGCATCCAGGTCGTCGCCGACGCGCCGCGCACCGACATGGGCTGGGAGGTCCGGCCGAGCGCGCTGCACACGCTGCTCTTGCGCCTGCACCGCGAGTACCAGGTGCCGAAGATCTACATCACCGAGAACGGCTGCGCGTACGACGATCCGATCGGCGCCGACGGCCAGATCCACGACGCGCGCCGCATCGCGTACCTCACCGGTCACCTCGTCGCGCTGAGCCGCGCGATCGCCCTTGGCGCGCCGGTCGCCGGGTACTTCCACTGGTCGCTGCTCGACAACTTCGAGTGGGGCCACGGCTACACCAAGCGCTTCGGCCTCGTCCACGTCGACTACGCCACCCAGCAGCGGACGCCGCGGGCGAGCGCGTCGGTCTATCGCACCATCGTGACCGCGAACGCGGTCGACTCGAGCACATCACCGTGAGGCATCCCATGAGTTCGTCGACTGGCCACGTTCGCGCGGGCTTCCTCGCCCGCCAACTACGGTCGCTCATCCCCGGCGTCGCCTTGTCGAGCGCGCTCGCGCTCGCCCTCGGGTCGACCGCGGCCCGCGCCGACGAGCCCGCGCCGCCCGACGTCCCCGCGCCCGAGGCCCCCGCCGCGCCCGCGTTCGCGCCGGTGCCACCCGCGCCGGTCGCCGGCATCCACGTCGTCAAGGGCGATGACGGCTGGCGCCTGCAGGTCGACGGCACGTCGCTGCTGGTCCGCGGCGTGAACTGGGACTACTTCCCGATCGGGACCAACTACAGCTATAGCCTGTGGACCCAGCCCGACGACTTCATCAAGCAGGCGCTCGATCGCGAGATGCCCTTGCTCAAGCGCATGGGCGCCAACGCGATCCGCGTCTACACCGGGATTCCGGCCCGCTGGATCACGTACATCTACGAGACCTACGGCATCTACACGATCCTCAACCACACCGTCGGTCGCTACGGCTACACGATCAACGGCGTCTGGACCGCGACGGTCGACTACTCGAGCCCCGAGTTCCGCGCCGCGGTGACCAAGGAGATCGACGGCATCGTCGAGCAGTACAAGGGCACGCCGGGCCTGCTCATGTGGCTCCTCGGCAACGAGAACAACTACGGCCTGTCGTGGAGCTCGTTCGAGATCGAGGCGCTGCCCGCCGGTGAGCGCGACGCCGCCCGCGCCAAGCACCTCTACTCCCTGTTCGGCGCACTCGCCACCGACATCAAGGCGCGCGATCCGCAGCACCCGGTCGCGATCGCCAATGGCGATCTCCAGTACATCGACGTCATCGCCGCCGAGTGCAAGGACCTCGACATCCTCGGCGTGAATGCCTATCGCGGCGTGTCGATGCGCGACCTGTACCAGGTCGTGAAGGACAAGCTCGATCGCCCGGTGATGTTCACCGAGTTCGGCGCCGATGCGTTCGACGCCAAGGCCGGACGCGAGGACGCGAAGACCCAGGCCAAGTACCTGGTGGCGCAGTGGCGCGAGATCTACGAGCAGACCGCCGGCAAGGGCAAGGTCGGCAACGCGATCGGCGGCACGATCTTCCAGTGGAGCGACGGCTGGTGGAAGTACAAGCAGTCCGAGAACCTCGAGGTCCACGATGCCAACGCGTCGTGGCCCAACGGCGGCTACGCCGAGGACTTCGTCGAGGGTTCGAACAACATGAACGAGGAGTGGTGGGGCATCTGCGCCAAGGGCCAGCCTGACGCCAGCGGCCTCTATGAGCTGCAGCCCCGCACCGCGTACTACGCGCTGCAGCAGGCGTTCCGGCTCGACGCGTACGACGGCACGACCACGCCCGACGTGATCGCCGCGACCTTCGGCGCGATCGATCTCGACTCACTCGGCCACTTCTACAAGGCCGATCTCGCGCTCGCCCAGGCCGAGGCGCTCGGCAAGGTGCGCCTGACCAACGCGCGCATGTCGTTCGAGACCTTCAAGACCGGTGGCAACTCGCGCTGGCAGCGCCCGGACCTGGTCGGCGGTGGCACTGGCTTCGATCACACCGAGTCGTTCTACGCCACGCTCGAGCTCAACCCGACCGAGAAGGTCTCGGGGAGCATCGAGGTCAACGTCCTCGGCAACGTCGCCAAGAACCCGATCGACGAGATCTTCTACGAGCGCCGCGGCAAGCCCGTGGATGTCGTCACCGGCGTGACCATGAACCCCGACGGCACGATCACCCAGACCACCAAGCAGATCGCCGGTGATCGGGTGAAGGTCTACAAGGCCAAGGCCTCGTGGGACGACGACTGGTTCCACCTCGATGGCTTCTACCGGACCGGGCACTACCACTGGTCCGCGGAGGGCGATCTGTTCGGCCTGTATCGCGAGGCCAACTACGGCGCCAACGTCGACATCTACGACGCCGACGCGCCGTCGGGTGTCGAGGTCGCCGGCAAGCGCGAGCTCGAGGGCCTGAAGCTCGCGGTCGGTCCGCAGCTGTGGTGGGGCGCCAACCCGGCGGTGATGGCGAAGTATCGCCACCGGTTTGGTGCGTACGACGTGACGCTCTTGCACCAGGAGGACCTCGCGCAGGCCTCGGCGAGCGGCACGTCGGCGGCGATCCCCGAGCGCTCGACCCGCAAGACCACGCTCGCGGTCGAGCACCGGATCGGCAACATCGGCCTCGAGCTCGCCGGCATCTGGGCCGGCTCCAACAAGGTCGATGATCCGTTCCTCGCCGAGAATGGCTCGGTCGACAAGGTGTCCGGAACCGACACGCTGGGCGCCAAGGCCAAGATCACCGTCGAGAAGGGCCTGATCCACTGGTATGGCCAGGCGGCCTACATGGGCCTGGTCGCCGACGGTGGCCCCGACGCGCGCATCACCTACACCGGCTGGTCGCTCAAGGACTCCGGATCTGGCAACCAGGTCAATGCGCTGACCGGTATCGCCTTCACCATGGGTGACTTCCAGATCGCGCCGAACCTCCTGTGGCAGAAGCCGCTGGTCGGGCCCGGCCCGAGCCTGTCGGGCAAGGCCGCGCGCAACATCGTCGATGATCCGTTCTCGGTGCGCGCCAACCGCGAGACCCTCGCCGCCGAGGTCGTGCTCACCTACGACCCCACGCCCGCCACCTGGATGTACGCGTGGGACAACGACCTGCGCGAGGACGCGTCGTTCGCCGCGAGCCTCGATGTCGCGTTCCGGCACATGCCGACCACGCTCGACGCCGGCTTCTGGTTCGCCGCCGACGGCGTCACGCGCTACGCGTGGGACCGGGGCGTGCCCGCCGCCGATGTCTGGGAGGCCAAGCTGCGCATGGTCAGCGCGCTGAATCCCGACACGCGAGTCGTGGGGCTGCTGTATGCCGGCAACCAGCAGGCCAATGGCCAGGATCCGCGCCAGCCGCACCGCTACGGCGGCGACGTGACGCTCAGCTACAAGTCGCTGGTCGCGACCGGCTTCGCCCACTTCAATGACTGGGGCCCGTTCGACTACTACCGCGACTTCAACAGCACGCTGCCGCTCCAGCTCATGGCGGATGTCGCGTACTCGCTTGGACCCGTGCGCTGGCTCTGGCAGCGCCAGACTCGCCTCGGCCTGCGCGCGACCAGCCGCTATCTCAACGGCTACTCCGGCGCGCGCTACCTGTCGGATCCCGCGGATCCGACCGCGTGGGGCCACGAGTGGGAGATCCGCACCTACCTGGTCATCACCCTGTGAACGCACGCGCGATCGCCATCGCGATGGTCGTGGCCGCGTGTCATCGCGCGCCAGCCGCCGAGGCGCCTGCGGGCCCCGGCGCGGCGACGGGCATGGCGCGCCGCGCGTTCGATCCGACCCTCGACGGGCGCTGGATCGGCGCCGGCGTCTGTTACGGCCCGCACCGCGATGGCCAGCGGCCCGGCGGCCCCGCGCCGTCGACCGACCAGCTGCGCGAGGACCTGCGCCTGATGGCGCCGCACTGGAACCTCGTGCGGGTGTACGGCTCGATGGATCCGACCGACCGGCTGGTCGCGCTGATCCACGACGAGCACCTGCCCTTCAAGCTGCTGCTGGGCGTGGTCATCACGCCCGAGAGCGAGCCCGACGCGATCCCCCACAACGAGGCCGAGATCGCCGCGGCGATCCACCTGGCGAACGCGTACCCCGATGTCGTCGCGGCGATCGTCGTCGGCAACGAGACCCAGGTGACGTGGACCGCGCACCGGGTCGCGCCCGACGTGTTGATCCGCGCGATCCGCGCGGTGCGTTCGAAGACGACCGTGCCGATCGCCACCGGCGACGACTTCGCGTTCTGGATGAGCCCCGAGAGCGAGCCGATCGTCGCCGAGATCGATCTCGCGCTCGTCCACGCCTACGCGATGTGGAACGGCAAGCAGCTCGACCTTGCCATGGCGTTCACGAAGGACACGTTCGCCGCGGTCCAGAAGCGTCACCCGGAGCTGCCCATGGTGTTCGGCGAGAGCGGCTGGGCCACCCAGGTCGGCACGGTGGGCGACCAGGCCAAGTACATCAAGGGTGCGCCCGGCGAGGCCGAGCAGGCGCGGTTCTTCCGCGAGTTCACCGCGTGGGTGACGCAGGAGCACATCGCGAGCGCGTACTTCGAGGCCTTCGACGAGAACTGGAAGGGCAGCCCCGCGCCCGACGAGGTCGAGAAGCACTGGGGCGTGTTCCGCGCCGACCGCACGCCGAAGGCCGCGGTCGCGCCGGCGAAGTAGCGCGCCGCGGCCTCGGAATCGAGCGGCGGTGTCGAGGCCGCGCCTGGCGACGGGCTAGACTCGGCGCGTGGCCGAGCCGATCGTGCGCGTCACCCTGTTCGTCCCCGGCAACGCAGCGTTTGCCGCGGGCCGGCACCAGGCGCTGGCCGGGCTGGCCTCTCCGCCCGAGGTCGAGTGGATCGACAACGACGGCCATTTCGGCGAGGCGTTCTCGTTCGGCACGGTCGCGCCCGACGTCGTCGCGCAGATCGACGCGGCGCCCGGCGCGCTCGTACTGCACTGGCCGATCGATCTGCTGACCGGACGCGAGACGATCGTCGCGACCGTCGCGCGCCTGCGCGATGCCGGCGCACTCGCGGTTCGCCTCGAACAGTCGAAGGTCGGCTGGGCGATCGAGAGCTGGCTCGAGCGCTTCGGCGCGGACAGCCCGTGGGCCTGGTACCGCGGCGCGGTGGCATCGCTCGGCAGCGAAGGCGAGGTGCAATCATGCGGGATGCACGCGTTCTCGCTGCCCGACGTGCTCGTGCGGATCGATGGCGACCGCGACGCGCTCGTCGAGCTCGCCGCGGTGCTCAGCGTGTACCAGCTCGCCGAGGATCCGGTGATCCGCTCCGGTGAGACGTTCAGGCCCGACGACTCGACGCCTCGCCGGGTCGTCGAGCGCTGGCCGGATCTGCGCTATCCACCGGACCACGCCTGCCACAATCCTTTCGGCGTGTGGCGCCTCGGTCCGCCCGGCGGGACCGCGCGCGCGATGGCGAAGCTCCACTACACCTTCGTCCCGCCGCTGGTGGCGATCCTGACCGCGCTCGAGCAGCAGCACGGCGCGCCGCTGACCCGGACGCAGGTCGAGGCGACGCGCGGCAAGAGCGCGTGCATCGCCATGGACCCGCGCGACGCCCAGACGCTCGAGCGCACGCGTGGCTACGCCGATCTCGATCCCGCGCTCGCGTGGGAGCAGTGGCAGCTCGTGCGGCAGCGCGCGCGCTGAGGCACGCCGCGATCCCGTACGGCGCCGCGCACGAGAGCGGGCGCTCGACCAGGCGGTGCAATCAACGCAATCGATCGCCCGCCGCTGGAGATCGTCGCGGGGCTGGCGCCGCCGGGCCGGGACGCTCGTGCGGCGACACCGGGCCGTAGCGTCGCCAGCCGATCGTGAGGTGCCAGGTGGTGGGCATCACGACCGGCACGAACTCCAGATGGGCTCGTCGCTGGTCGCCCGCCCAGCCATCGAACGCGCGCGCCGAGGCGAATGGATCGAAGGCGAGGTGGCGCGCGGTCGCGTCCTCGCGATGCCGGCGCCAGTTGTTGAGGACGTAGGCAAGCCCGTTGCGGACCTCGCGCAGCGTGGCCAGCGGCCGCGGGTGATAGCGATCCGCGAACACCCCGCCGCGTCGGCGCGTCTGGAGGTTGAACCGCCGCGCGCATGCGATCTGGAAGCCCTGCATGCCGCGCGCGAGCGCCATGTGCGTGTCCGCCTCGACGATCAGGTGGACGTGGTTGCCCTGCACCGAGACGTGACAGATGCGGAAGTCGCTGCGCCGGCAGGTGATCGCGAGCCCGTGCCGGACCGCGAGCCAGCCCGCGCGGCGCCGAAGCTTGAGCCCGGGCCTCGCGCGGATGGTGACGTGCAGCGGATGCCGCGGATCGATCGCGGGTCGCGCCTTGTGCTTCTCGCTCGGGCGCGGCCCGCGCGCCGGCCGCCCGGCGCCCGCGCGCTTCCCGCCGCGCGTGCGCCATGGGAGCTCCTGCTGGACCGCCGCCGCCATATCGATTTCGCCGTTTTACTATTCTGTGTATATCGGCACAACGGAAATCGCCCTTGGTCGCCATTAGTCACAATTCGGTCGGGGTCTGTAACGCGTGCGGAACCTGCGCCGCCCGAGTCTCACGAGCGTGCGCGTCCAGCACCGCGCCGTTGCCCCCGTGCCCGTGCCCGTGCCCGTGCCCGATCCCAGATCTGGGTCGGCGTCCGTATCGGGCCCTCCGCGCGTGCGTGCGTCGGCGGTCGATCCCTGCGCCCTTCCCGTTCCGCCTCGGGTCGATGACCGCCCTTACAGGAATCGATCAGCCAAGGGCGCCAGAAACGCATCCAGCGCACCCTGGTCGCGCGCTGCGACGACCAGCGACGTCGGATCGGCCTGCGACGAGAACACGATCACCTGCTCGTTCGCGAAGAACCGGGACGTCCGGCTGCCAGCTCGCCGCGGTGTCGGACCAGTCCCACGCGATCCAGACCGGCGGGTCGTCGCCGACCTCGGTCGCCCAGCGGCACACGCCCTGGTTCTCGACGTAGAACATCAGCTTGCGGTGCGCGTCGACCGCCAGCGTGTCGGCGGCCACGAGTCGGTTCTGGGTCGCGAGCCGCGCAGCGTCGGTCAGCTCGTACAACCGGCGCAGCGGTCGCGGGACGACATCCGGAATCGAGCGCGGCCCGCGTGGCGGCGGACGCCACAGGGCGAGGAACGCGGCGAGGGCGGCGTCGAGGTCACCGCGCGCCAGGTGGTTCAGCCAGGCCGGCACGGCGTGACGTTACACCGGCGCGCCATCGATCACGCCCGCGACGCGGAACCTCGCGCTCGGCCTCTCACGCACCGCGCCGCTTCATAAAAACAGCCGTTGCTTATATTAGCAGTTGCGAATATAAGGTCCCCATCCTGGAGGACCGCATGGGCAACGTCTTTGGATCCGAGTTCCGCCGCGTGGAGAATCGCGAGCACCTGGGCAAGACCGCGATCGTCGCGGTCGCGATCCGCACCTACGACACGTCCGTCCTTGACCTGTGGGAAGCGGTCACGACGCCCGCGCGGCTCGCGCGCTGGTTCGCACCGGTCGACGGCGATCTCCGGCTGGGCGGGCGCTACCAGGTCAAGGGCAACGCCAGCGGCACGATCACGCGCTGCGAGCCGCCGGAGGCGCTGGATCTGACCTGGGAGATCATGGGCGGCACGAGCTGGGTCAACGTGCGCCTCACCCCGGTCGGCGCGAAGGCGCGGCTGACGCTCGAGCACATCGCGCACAAGGACGGCATCGGCGAGGCCCACCTGAAGCAGTTCGGGCCGGGCGCGGTGGGCATCGGGTGGGACCTCGGGCTCATGGGACTGGCGCGCCATCTGGCGAACCCGAGCGCGCCGCTCGATCATGCGGCGTTCGAAGCCTGGGCCAGATCCGATGACGGCAAGGCGTTCCTGCGGAGCTGCGGCGAGGCGTGGGGTGCGGCGGACGCGGCCGCGGGCGAGAGCCCCGATGAAGCGCGGGCCAAGGCCGAGCGGACCATCGCGTTCTACACGGGGGGCTGATGCACGCCTTCGATGTCCTCGGCG
>JAIOQA010000059.1 GCA_021413675.1 Deltaproteobacteria bacterium
CCGACGTGTTCGCGGAGGCGAGCCAGATCGGGCTGCCGCTCGGCTACCTCGGCGGGCCGCCGTCGCCGGAGGCGCGGCGCTTCGACCTGCTCGCCGGCGAGGTCGAGTCGCTCATCATCCAGGCCGCGGGCGCCTCCGCGACCGCGCGCACCCAGCGCGAGCTGCTGTGATCCGGGAGACGCCATGACCAGTCGCCAGCTCAACACCCGCATCTCCGACGACGACCGCGCCGTGTTCCGGCGCGTGAGCCGCACCCTCCAGGCGCCGCGCGGCACCGCGCCGCCGCCGCTCGCGCCGCTGCCACCGCCGCTGCCGACGATCGTCGCGCCGGTCGTGCTCGCGATCGCGCCCGACGCGAGCTGGGACGAGGTCCTCGACCAGTGCGTGCGCCAGCTCGGCGCGATCGCGGCGTTCATCATCGACGACCGCGGCCTGCTGGTCGCGGGCTCGGGCGCGATGCCGCTCGGGATGCTCGAGGGCACCGGCGCGCGGCTCGTGATCGCGATCCACCAGGCCGATCACATGGAGTCGGCGGCCGGCTCGGCGCGCGGCATCACCGTCGAGTTCGACGGCCAGTGGTTGACCGGCATTCGCCTGCCGACCGAGACGACGTACCTCACGGTCGGGCTGTTCACCGACCGGCCGCTCGACGCGAGCACGCGCGCGGCGGTCGCGCAGGCGTTCGCGACGCTGCGCACGGGGCCGAGCTGACCCGCGACGCGCCGCCGCGCGACGCGCCGCCACGCGACGCGCCGCCACAGCGGCGTGCCGTCGCAGCTAGCCTGGCGCGCATGCGGCGGTCGTCAAAGCGCGCAACGCGTGCGGGCCGATCGGGGGCGCGCGCACGCAATTCGGATAATGGCGCCGTAGTGGGGCGATGCGGCGGCACGCGCGGTGCAGCCCGCGGCCGACATCTTGGCGGAGCTCGCTGACGAACTGCCGACCGCGGTGTGCGTGGTCGATCCGGCGGGCACGATCACCTACGCGAACGCGCGCGCGACCGACGTCCTCGGCTGGGGCGCGACGCGCCTCGATGGGCGCTCGGTCGCGGACGTGTTCGGGCCGCTCGACGAGTTGCTCGCCGATCCAGTGTCCGCGGGCCGCAAGCGCCAGGTCGTGCGCGCCGATCGACGCGAGATCACCGTCGGATACAGCATCGCCACCGGCGCGGACGAGGCCGGGCGACCGCGCCACCTGCTGTGCTTCCAGGACATCACGAGCTGGCAGGCGATCATCGAGGAGCGCAACCGCCTGCTCAAGCTGGCCGCGGTCGGCTCGACCTTGCCGACGCTCCTGCACGAGCTCAAGAATCCGATCGCCGCGATCACGCTGACCGTCGAGCTGCTGTGCGAGGAGGTGACCGAGCCCGGCCTGCTGGCGCAGCTCGCGTCGGTGCTGTCGGAGATCCGGCGGCTGAGCCTGTCGCTCGATGGCGTCGGCGCGATCGGTCGCGACATCCACAGCCCGCGCTGCGCCGCCATCGATCACACCGTGCGCGAGGCGCTGATCGTCCTCGCCGCGCGCGCCCGGCGCGGGTCGGTCCACCTGCGCGGCGACGTCGCGGACATGCCGCTCTTGCCGTTCGAGCCCGCCGTCGTCGGGGCCGTCGTCCTGAACCTGACCGTCAACGCGATCCAGGCCTGCGCGGCGGACGATACCGTGATGGTGCACGCCGGGCTGATCGATCACGGCCGGACGTTCTCGCTGACCGTCGCCGATACCGGTCAGGGCATGACCCACGACGTCTACTGCCGTTGCACCGAGCTGTTCTACTCGACCAAGCGGACCGGCAGCGGCATCGGCCTGGCGTTGTGTCATCAGATCGCGGCCGCCGCTGGTGGCGAGCTCGAGATCACGTCGGTGCCCAGCTTCGGCACGAGCATCGTCTTTCGCGTGCCCGTGTCCGAACCCGTTCGTCATCAGGAGTGCTAGATGTCCCGCGTCGATGATCTGAATCGCGTGCTCCGGACCCTGCAATCGGGGACACCCGATGTCGAGGCCTCGGCGCTGATCTCCGAAGATGGGCTGATCATCGCGTCGGCGTTGCCACACCACGTGGAGGAGGTGCGCATCGCCGGGATGAGCTCGACCCTGCTGTCGCTGGGCCAGCGGGCGGCGCGCGAGCTGGCGCGCGGCGATCTCGATCAGGTGTTGATCCGCGGGGCCCACGGCTACGCGGTCATGGTCGCCGCGGCCCCCGGCACGCTCCTCCTCGTGTTGACCACGCGCGACGCCAAGCTCGGGCTGATCTTCCTCGACGTCGGGCGGGCCGTCGAGCAGATCAAGAAGATCCTGTGAGCGCCATGACCAGCGAAGCCATCCTGTTCGACAGCGGCGATCACCGGAACATCCTGCTCGAGGACTTCTCGTCAGGGACCGCGGTGCAGGCCAATCAGCACCTGATCGTCCACCACGGCTCGGGGATGATCCTCGATCCGGGCGGACACAAGGTCTACAACCGCGTGATGTCCGCGACGATGGCGCACCTGCGCGGCGGCAACCTGCGGTATCTGTTCCTCTCGCACCAGGATCCGGACATCGTCGCGGCCGCCAATGGCTGGTTGATGACCACCGACGCCGACGCCTACGCGTCGACGCTGTGGCTGCGTTTCATTCCGCACTTCGGGATCGATCGCCTGGTCGAGAAGCGGCTGATCGGGATCCCCGACGAGGGCATGGTGCTCGATCTGGCGGGGTGTCAGCTGTCGATCCTGCCCGCGCACTTCCTCCACTCGCCGGGCAACTTCCACGTCTACGATCCGATCTCGAAGATCCTGTATTCGGGTGATCTCGGCGCCTCGATCGGCACCGAGGTCCGCGAGGTCGCGGACTTCGAGACCCACGTCCCGTCCATGGCCGGGTTTCACCGGCGCTACATGGCGGGCAACAAGGCGCTGCGGTTCTGGGTGGCGATGGTCCGCCAGCTCGACGTCGAGACGATCGCGCCGCAGCACGGCGCGGTGTTCCGCGGCAAGGCGATGGTCGCGCGCTTCCTCGACTGGTGCGAGACGCTGGAGGTCGGCCTCGATCTGCTGCAGCCGTACCGGCTGCCCGGCGCGCGGTGACGCCGTGGTGAAGACCGTCTTGCTGATCGAGGACGAGGCCGTGCTGCGCAGCGCGACGGTGCGCGGGCTCGCGAAGCTGTCGGATCTCGACGTGGTCGCGGTCGGGACCGTCGCCGAGGCGGTGGCCGAGCTGGACCGGCGGCTGCCCGATCTCGTCGTCTCGGACATCGATCTGCCGGATCGCCTGGGGCTGGAGATGCTGGGCGAGCTGGGCCGTCGCGGCGGCGTGTGTCCGGTGATCTTCGTGACCGCCTACCTGAAGGCGTTCCGGTCGCAGATCCCGCGGCACGCCCGGGTCACGGTGCTGGAGAAGCCGCTCGCGCTCGATCAGCTGCGCTCGCAGGTCAAGGCGGCGCTGGGCGTGTCCGAGGCGAGCGCGCCGGTGGCGCCGTTCGCGGTGGCGGACTATCTCCAGCTCGCCTGCATGGGCCGGCACTCGGTGGAGATCGAGGTGGCGCGCGGCGATCGCGTCGTCGGGCGCATCGTCGTGTGCCGCGGCGCGGCCTGGTCGGCGACGGACCTGGTGGGCCGCGGCGAGCCGGCCTTCCGCCGGATGATCTTCGACCACGACGGCGTCACCTGCCGGACCCTGGCCGGCGAGCCCGGCCCGCGCGAGCTCCAGCGCTCGTGGGAGGCGCTGCTCATGGACGCGGCGCGGGTCATGGACGAGGCCGGGCGCACCAACCCACGCGCGGACGACATCGAGTCGATCACCGAGGTCCCCGGTCCCGAGGGCGGGTTCGCGCTCGAGGACGAGGCCGCGGAGCCCGCCGCGGACTGGACCGAGCCCGATCGCTTCGAGATGCTGCGCGATCTCGGGGTCGAGGCGCTGCTGTCGAAGGACTACACGGCCGCGTGGGCGGCGCTCACCGAGGCGGCGGCGCTCCATCCCGACGACGCCATCATCAAGGCCAACCTGATCCGCCTGCGCGCGCTCGGCGTCCACGTGGACGAGCCGGCGCGCGACGAGGAGCTGTCATGACCACTCGCGTCGCGATCGTCAGCCAGAAGGGCGGCGTCGGCAAGACCACCGTCGCGCTCAACCTCGCGCTCGCGCTCGCCGAGCGCGGCCAGCGCGTGCTGCTCGCGGATCTCGATCCCCAGGGTGGCGTGGGCCACGCCCTCGCCCGGAGCGACGGTGGCCTCGTCGGCCTCGCCGACATCGTCGCCGGCCGGATCGCGCCGGCGGCGGGCGTGCTGCCGACCAAGCAGCCCAACCTGTCGCTACTGCCGCGCGGTCGGCTCGCGCCGATCGAGGTCTGCGACTACGAGCAGGCCCTGTTCCGGCCCGGCGTGCTCGAGCGGATCTTCGCCGCGAGCGAGGGCGGCTTCGAGCTGGTGGTGCTCGACACGCCGTCGGGCATGGGCATGGCGACCCGCGCCGCGCTCCGCGTCGCCGATCACGCGCTGCTCGCGCTGCAGGCCGAGCCCGCGGCGTTCCGCACGATCGGTCAGGCGCTGCAGGTGATCGAGCACGTGCGCGCGGTCGAGAACCCGCGCCTCGGCCTCCTCGGCATCCTCGCGACGATGGTCGACAAGAGCAAGGATCCGTCGATGGGCGTGCTGATCGACGCGTGGTCGGAGCTGGCCGGCGTGCTCGAGACGACGATCCCGCGCGCCGACGTGTTCGCGGAGGCCAGCCAGATCGGCCTGCCGCTCGGCTACCTCGCGGGTCCGCCGTCGCCGGAGGCGCGGCGCTTCGAGTTGCTCGCCGGCGAGGTCGAGTCGCTCATCGTCCAGGCGGCCGGCGCTGCCGCGATCGCGCACGTCCAGCGGGAGCTGCTGTGAGCCGCGAGAGGATCGAGTCCATGCCCCAGCGCTCGCGCCACACCCGCATCGCCGACGACGACCTCGCGCTGTTCCGGCGGGTCAGCCGCAGCCTCCAGGCGCCGCCCGTGGCCGTGGCCGCGCCGGCAGCACCCGCGCTGGTGATCGCGGCCGACGCGAGCTGGGACGAGGTGCTCGACGAGTGCGTTCGTCAGCTCGGCGCGATCGCGGCGTTCATCATCGACGACCGCGGCCTCCTGGTCGCGGGCTCCGGCGCGATGCCGCTGGGCACGCTCGAGGGCACCGGCGCGCGCCTGGTGATCGCGATCCACCAGGCCGATCACATGGAGTCGGCGGTCGGCGGCGCGCGCGGCATCACGCTCGAGTTCGATGGCCAGTGGCTGACGGGCATCCGGGTCCCGACCGAGTCCACGCCGCTGACGGTCGGCCTGTTCACCGAGGCGCCGCTCGACCTCGAGGCGCGCCGCGCGGTGGCGGAGGCGTTCGCGCCGCTGAGCGCGGGCGTGGCCTGACGCGCGCGCTGAGGCGCGATCACCCGGATCGCGCGGCCCGGCTCGCTACCCGGAAGGGGCAGGCGTCGCTACAGTGGGCGCGATGATCACCGTCCACCATCTCGAGCGCTCGCGCTCGCATCGCGTGCTGTGGTTGCTCGAGGAGCTGGGCGTGCCGTACGAGATCGTGCGCTACGCGCGCGATCCCAAGACCATGCTCGCGCCGCCCGAGCTGCGCGCGATCCACCCGCTCGGGAAGTCGCCGGTGATCACCGACGGCGACGCGACGATCGCCGAGTCGGGCGCGATCCTCGAGTACCTGGTCGAGCGCCACGGCGGCGGCAAGCTCGTGCCCGCGGTCGGCACGCCGGCGCACCTGCGCTACCGCTACTTCATGCACTACGCCGAGGGCTCGCTCATGCCGCCGCTCCTGGTGAAGCTGATCGCGAGCCGCATCGCGGGCGCGAAGATGCCGTTCTTCGCCCGGCCGATCGCGCGCAAGATCGCGAGCTCGATCGAAGACTCGTTCGTGTCGCCGAACCTGACCCGCCACCTGGCATTCCTCGAGAGCGAGCTGGCCTCGCGCACCTGGTTCGCCGGCGACGAGCTGACCGCCGCCGACATCCAGATGAGCTATCCCCTCGAGGCCGCCGCGACCCGCGCCGGCGCGAACACCCCGAACATCATGCGCGTGCTCACCGCGATGCGCGCGCGCCCGGCCTACGCCAAGGCGATCGAGCGCGGCGGCCCGATCATGATCGACTAACTGTCCGAGGAGCCCGCGATGTACGTCCTCCACTACTCTCCGAGCACCGCCAGCCTGGTCATCCACTGGATGCTGATCGAGCTCGACCAGCCGCACGAGCTGCGCCGGGTCGATCTCGCCGCGAACGAGCACAAGACCGCGGCCTACCTCGCGCTCAACCCGAGCGGCGTGGTCCCGACGCTGGTGATCGACGGCGCGCCGGTGTGCGAGGCCGCCGCGATCGCGCTGCACCTCGCCGACGTCCACGCCGAGGCCAACCTCGCGCCGCCGGTCGGCACGCTCGCGCGCGCCCGCTACTACCAGTGGATGTTCTTCATGGCGAACACGCTGCAGCCGGCCTACCGCGCCTGGTTCTATCCCGACGAGCCGGCGGGCGCGGCGCACGCGGCGCACGCCAAGGCGCAGGCGCGCGCGCGGATCGAGGCGGCGTGGCAGCAGGTCGAGGCGCAGCTCGCGCACGGCGGGCCGTACCTGCTCGGCGAGCAGCTCACCGCGGTCGACTTCATGACCACGATGCTCATGCGCTGGTCGCGCAACATGCCGACCCCGGCGCACACCCACCCGCGCCTCGGCGCGTACGCGCAGCGGATGAAGGCGCGGCCCGCGTTCCGCGAGGTCTATCGGCGCGAGGGCCTGACCGACTGGACCTGATCGTCGAGGCCTGGCCTACGGCGCCGGGTTGACCGGCAAGGTCGCCAGCTCGGTGATCGTCGGCGCCCACGTGTCGCTGGTCGAGGTCCAGGTCGCCGCGTGGGTGACCGGCGTGGTCGACGCTGGGGTCTCGGCGACCACGCTGGTCGTGGCGGCGGTGCCGAAGTCCTTCGGGCGCGCGTCGACCGACGGCAGCCGCACCAGCCAGGCATCCGCCGAGTGCGCGCCGACCAGCACGATGCTGCCGTCGGGCGCCGCGGCCGCCGCCGTGATCCGCGAGGTCGCGGTGGTGCCGATCGCCTGCTGCCAGGTGACCGCGCCGCTCGCGTCGAGCTTGGCGACGAGGCCGTGGTCGCCGGCGTCGCCCGCGACGACGCAGCCGCCATCGGCGGTCGCGACCACCGTGCGCAGGATCGGATCGTCGGCGCCCTCGAGGCGCACCGCCGTGACCAGCGCGCCGGCGGCGTCGAGCTTGACGACCTGGCCGGCGAAGCCGCCGCTGGTGTCGGAGAACCCGGCGACCCAGTAGTCGCCGGCTGCGGTGCGAGCGATCGCGGTCACGCCCTCCGTGACGGCCGCGCCGGCGACCAGCTGATCGAGCTGGCGGACCCACGCGCTGGTCACGGTGGTGCTCTGATCGTCGAACGCGGAGATCCGCAGCACCGTGGTCGACGCGGTCGGGTGGGCGTAGCTGCCGACCAGCGCGCGTGTGCCGTTGCTCGCGACCGCGCGCGCGCCCGTGCGATTGACGCCGTCGTCGATCGCGCGATCCCAGCGCGTGACCAGCTGATCGTCGAGCGCGAGGATCCAGCTCGCGCCCTCGGCCGCCGCCGCGGTCGGGTAGGTGTCGCCCGCCGCGACGAACCCGCCGTTGACCAGGCCGATCGCGTTGAGCACCTGGCCGCCCTGGTTGATCGAGGTGCCGCTGCGCGCCGAGCCGCCGAACGCGCGCGCGGCCACGATCGCGAGGCTCGCGTCGACGTGGACCGCGACGCCCTGCTGTTGCTGGTCGCCGGCGCCGCCGACCAGCACCGCGCCCGTGCGATTGACGCCGTCGTCGATCGCGCGATCCCAGCGCGTGACCAGCTGATCGCATCGGTCCCGCCCGCGCCGCCCTCGGCGTTGCCCGCGGCGAAGACCGTGCCGTCGGGCGCGACCGCGACCGCGGTGAAGGTCTCGAGCTGCGCGCCATCACCGACGCGGATCGACGTCACCGGCGGCAGCGGCGCGTCGAACACCGTGGCGTCGGCGCCAGGGCCATCGATCACGGAGGCGTCGGGGGACGCCGGATCGCTCCCACAGGCACCGAGGAGCAGGAGCGCACACGCACGGCGGACGAGCATGCGGCGATCATACTCGCGCTTCGTCGCGCCAGCGTGAGACCGGCGCGATCGCGAGCCGCACGACCGGTCAGCTTCGGGTGGCCGCGCGCTTGCGCGTGCGGCGGGCGCGCGGCGCCTCGGCCGCGATCGCGGCGGCCTCGTCGACGATCCAGCGGCAGGTCTCGAGATCGCGCGTCGTCGCGACCAGCGTGTCGGCCTCGCTGCTCCACGTGATCGCGCGCTTGGCGGCCCTGGCGCGGACGAGCAGCTGGTCCTCGAGATCGCGGTTCGTCGCCGCGTAGCCGACGGCGTCGGCGACGTCGCTCTCGATCCGGTAGCTCAGCTTGGTGCCGCGCACGACCCGCAGCAGATCGACGGCGCCGTGGACCTCGGCGAGCTCGATCTCGGGCAGCGCCGGGCGCGGCGCGGGCGGGCCGGCGAAGTCGAACCGCACCTCGGGCCGCGACAGCGCGAGCGCGATCCACGCGTCGCGGTGCGTGGGGTGGACGCACAGCCGGACCCGGCGCAGCGTGCGCATCGCGGCGAACGGCAGGTCGGTCGGGGCGATGTCGTCGGCGCTGACCAGCTCGAGCGCGCGCAGCGTGCGGCCGGCGGCGCGCAGCGCGTCGGCGAGGCGCGCGTCGATGCGGATCCGGCCGAGCGCCAGCGACTTGAGGTGGCGGGCGGGCAGGGCGTGGGCGTTGCGGATCCACGCGCCGTGGGCGTGCAGCGCGGTGAGGCCGGTGTGGCCGGCGAGGTGCGCGAGATCGATCGGCTCGGCGCCCCACTCGGTCCACTCGACCTCGCGCGCGCGGGTCGACTCGAGCAGCGACGCCACGAACTCCGGCCGGCAGCCCGAGAGGTCGAGGGTGCCGACCTCGACGCGGGCGCGGGGCGGCGCGAACGACGCGCTGCAGCCGCGCGCGAACAGCGTGCGCAGCTCGGCGATCTTGGCGAGCGCGCCGAAGCCGCGCAGCGACTTGACGTTCTTGAGCCGGACCGCGTCGACGCCGTTGCCGAGGCGCAGCGCCGCGCCATCGATCTTGGCGCCGGCCAGCTCGGCGTAGCGGAAGCTCGGCTCGTCGATCGGCACCAGCGGCGTCGGCGGCAGGTTCTTGGCCAGCGCGCGGAAGTCGGCGCGCGGCGCCATCTCGGCCGCCCCGCGCTTGTCGAGGTCGGGATACTCGGTCCGCTTGAGCGCGAGGTACTCGTCGAAGGTCGCGTCCGCGAACACGCGCGGGTGGCGCTCGACCGACGCGGCGCCTCGGCCGAACGTCGCCTCGTAGTAGGCAAGCAACACCTTGCGGCGTATCGGCATCGCTACCCTACCGTCGCACGATCGCGGGCGACATGCGCCCCCGCGTGGCGCCTCGATCGCGGTGATCGCGGCGCCCGATCATTGCGCCGGCAGGCGGTACACCGGCACGCCGAGGTCCTCGACGATGCGGGCGTCCAGCTTCTGGACCCGGTAGCGGTGGCCGTACTCGTAGACGATGCCGTTCATGAGCAGCGTGTCGATCGGCCCTGGCGTACTGGCGTCGCCGTAGTGGTAGACGTTCTGGGTCGCGCTGGTCCGGGTGAGCGGGATCGGCCCGAAATCGCCGACGGTGAGCGGGCCGTTGAAGGTCAGCGTGTCGGTGCCCACCTGGATCTGATCGTCGTACAGCGACTGGAACGCGACGGTCGGCTGGAACGTGGTCAGGTCGCGGAACCCGACCATCCCGAACGCGTGGCCGAGCTCGTGGGTGAACAGCGAGACGCAGTCGAGGCGGTCGCCCGGCACCGGCGCGGTCCGCGCCTGCGGGTCGGGATCGACCCAGACCTGCGTGTTCCAGTAGCTCGGGTCGACGTCGATGTGGACGTCGGGCACGCCGACCATCGCGGGGTTGTCCAGCCCGGTGCGCAGCCGGCGGATCGCCTGCTCCTCGACCACCGTGCAGCTCGCGGTGTGGGCGCACGGGCCGACCGAGACGTTGCTGGTGCTGGCGCCGGCCATGCGCCCGGTGGCGGTGCTGGTCACGCGGATCTCGACGGTCAGCGTGCCCATGCCGCTCAGGTACGTGCCCCACTCGTCGAGGCCGCCGCGCGCGCACGCGATCAGCTGGTCGTGCATCGGCGACAGCGCGCCGTTGATGTCGAGGATCGTGACCTCGTAGTGGAACGCGTTCGGCGACGCGTCGGGCGCCGGCGCGCCGTCGCTCGCGGCATCCACGACGCGGGCGTCGGTGGGATCGCCGGGATCGGACCCGCCACACGCGGCGACCATCGCCAACCACAGCCCCCGGGTGACGCGCATGCGCCTGCGTAGCGCGCATGCGCCGACCCGGTCAACGCGAATCGCGCGGTCAGAACCTGTGAAGCTTCGCTTCCAGGTTCTCTTCGATCGATCGGCCCCGTCGAGGACGACGGTCCCGATCTCAACAGGACCCTGAACCGCCTCGCTTCGCTCGGCTCAGGTCCCGAGCACGTCGCCGAGCCGGACCAGCAGCTTCGGCCAGCCGGGCTTCATGCCCTCGAGCGCGGACCGCCCCATCGGCGACGACAGATCGAACCCGGCGTGCTCGAGGGTCAGCCGCGTGCCCGCGCCCTCGGGCGCGAGCCGCCACGTGATCGTCGTGTCGAGCTGGCCGGTCGCGAACCGGTAACAGAGCAGGCGCTCGGGCTCGACCGCGATCACCTCGCACGGCTGCTTGCCCCACTTGCCCATGTCGAGCTCGAAGCGGTGGCCGACGATCGGCTGGATGTCGCCAGCGGCCCACCAGCGCGCGTGCAGCGCCGGATCGGTGAGCGCGCGCCAGACGGCGGCCGGCGGGTGCGCGTAGAGATGATCGAGGAGGATGACGTCGGGACGGGTCATGTCGTGCCTTTCTCGGCGAGGAGGTCATCGAGCGCGGCGAGCCGCTGCTTCCAGTAGCGGGTGAAGGCCTCGAGCCAGACCTCGACCTCGGCGAGCGGCCGCGGATCGAGGTGGTAGTAGCGCTCGCGCCCGCGCGGCTCCTCGCGCACGAGGTGCGCCTTGCGCAGCACCTGCAGGTGCTCGGAGACCGCGGGGCGTCCGAGCGCGAAGCCGCTGGCCAGCTCGGTCACGCCGCGCGGGCCTTGCCGCAGCTGCATCAGGATCTCGCGCCGCACCGGGTTGGCGAGCGCGGCGAACACATCGGGCGAGGGCACGCCGAGATCAATACGTCGGAATATTCCGACGCGTCAACAAAATCCGACGCGTCGTGGTCAGGCGCCGTCGAGGCCCCGCTGCAGCCGGCGGCGGATCGCCGCGAACACGACGCCCCGCGCCCAGGCGTGGGCGGCATCGACGCGGAAGCGCTCGTGCCACAGCATCGCGAACGGCACCCGCGGGATCGCGATCGGCGTGGCGCGCACGACGAGGTCGAGCGCGCTGGCGACCTCGTGGACCAGCGCGGTGGGCGCGTTGAGCAGGAGATCCGAGCCGGCGACCAGCAGCAGGCCCGCGAGGAAGGTCGGCACCTCGACGCCGACCCGCCGGGTCAGGCCGCGTCGCGCGAGCTCGTCGCCGACGAGGTTGGCGGTCTGGTTGCCGACGCGCACGACGACATGGGGATGCGCGAGCCAGCTCGCGACGGTGAGGCGGGCCAGCGCGGGATGGCCGCGGCGGGCGGCGACCCCGAACCGCAGGTGGCCGAGCGCGCGCGCGACGATCCCGGGGTGGACGAAGCTGGTCGGGGCGAGCGCCAGCGTGGGCGTGCCGGTCGCGAGCGCCGCGCTCAGGTCGGCCGGCACGTTCACGATCCGGAGCTCGGCGCGGGGCGCGGCGCGCGTGAGATCGGCGAGCAGCGCGGGGACCAGCGGGATCAGCAGATCGGGCATCGCGACCGTCACGACCGGCGCGCTGGTCGCCGGATCGAACCGCGCGGGCGGCGCGACCGCGGCCTGCAGGGCGGCGAGCGCGCTGGCGAGCGGCGCCGCGATCGCCGCGCCGCGTGGGGTCGGCACCAGCGCGCCGCCGACGGGCACCAGCAGCGGGTCGCCGAGCGCCTCTCGTAGCCGACGCAGGCGGTGGCTCATCGACGACTGCGTCAGCCCCAGCCGGTGGGCCGCGCGGGTGACGTGGCGCTCCTCGAGCAGCACGTGCAGCGCGACGAGGTTCGCGGGATCGAGCGCGGCCACATCGAGCATCATCGAAACGTACCATGTGAGTGATGACGAGCATCGATTGGGGCAATGCCGCGGGTTGCCGCATGCTGGGCCCATGCCGATCGCCGCCACCGCCGCCGCCTCCGCGTCTCGCCTCACCGTGGGCGAGGTGCTCACCCCGTTCACGCTCGACACCCTCGCGCATGGACCGATCGCCGTGCCGTCGCGCGGGCTCGTGCATCTGCAGTTCCGGCGGTTCGCCGGCTGTCCGATCTGCAACCTGCACCTGCGCAGCGTCGCGCGGGCCATCGACGACATCCGCGCGGCCGGCATCGAGCCGATCGCGCTGTTCCACTCGTCGGCCGAGGTCATGCGGCCGTTCCAGGGCGACCTGCCGTTCCCGGTGGTCGCGGATCCCGACCGGGTCTGGTACGGGCGCTTCGGCGTCGAGCGTGCGGCCAGCGCCGCCTGGCATCCCCGGGCGATCTGGTCGGGCCTGAAGGGCCTGGTGGTCGCGCCGTCGTCGCCGTTCCGGGGCGAGGGCGGGCACGCGGGCCTGCCGGCGGAGTTTCTGATCGATGCCGCGGGCCGGATCCGGGCGGTGCACTACGGCGCCCACGCGGACGACCAGTGGTCGGTCGCGACGCTGCTCGCGGTCGCGCGCGACGCGTGACCGCTACAGCCGGTAGCCCACGACCAGGTCGATGCCGGGGAACGGGTTGTCGAAGCGCGCGGTGCCGGCCTCGTTGTGGAAGTACTGCGCGCCCAGGCCGGCGCGCAGGTCGAGGTGCGACGTGAGGCCCCACGACCAGCCGATGAACCCGCCGAGCGAGCCGCCGAACCCGGTCGCGTCGGTGGCCTTCGCGCGCACGCGGTTGGCGCGGGCGAAGCCGGCGACGTAGAGGCCGTGGTGCGACGGCCGCGCGAACCAGGTGCCGCGGACCTGGCCGCCGAAGCCGATGAAGTCGTCGCCGGCGTCGAACCACGGCGCGAAGTAGGTGCCGTAGATCTGGGCGCCGATCGCGACCGCCCAGTGGCGGCCGAGGCCGAGCTCGAACGCCGGCCCGGCGACCGACAGGCCGAGATCGGCCTGGAGCTGGTTCCCGGCGGGCTCGTCCTGGGGCAGCACGACCACGTACTCGGCGCGCGCCGGCGCGGCGAGCGATCCGACGACGGCGAGGGCGAGCGCGGCGCGATGAAGCATCGCGCGACGATACCCGAAGCCTCGAATCAGGGTGCGAGCGCGCTCGCGGGCAGCACCAGCGCGAAGGTCTTGCCGTTGCCGGCGGCGTCCATCGCGGTGCCGACCAGCACCGTGCCGTCGGCGCTGGCGCCGAGCACCGAGTTGAGGATCGTGCCGGTCGGGATGGACACGCCGGCGGCGGTCGCGACATCGATGAGCGGCCGCATGCCCGCGGCCTTGGTCCACACGAACGCCACCGGGATGCCCGAGAACGGATCGCCCACGCCGCCGAACACGGTGGCGCCGTCGGCGGTGATCGCGTTCGGGTAGACCCGGTCGCTGGGCAGCGCGCTGTCGAACCGGACCAGCGGCGTCTGGCCATCAGCCTTGGTCCACACGAACCCGTCGAAGCCGACGATGCCGGCGAGGGTCGAGCCGTCGGCGTCGATCGCGAGGATCTCGCTCGGCGCGTCGAGGTTGGCGGGGTCGAGGAGCACGCCGTGGCCGTCGGCGGTCCACATCGCGGCCGAGCGATCGAGCACGTCGTTCTGCGCGAACCCCGCGATGACCTTGCCGTCGTCGGAGATCACGGTCGCGCGGTTGGTCGGCGGGTGGGTCGAGTCCGCGTAGGCCTTGCCGATCACGTCGAGCGTCGTGTAGACGCCGGTGCCGCTCGTATCGGTCCAGCGGAACGCCTCCGCGTCGCACCCGTTCCACGCCAGCCCGACGACGACCGCGCCATCGGCGCTGATGTCCCAGGCACCGGCGATGTCAGCGTCGCAGCCGGCGGGATGCGCGGCCGGGAGATCGATCCAGCCGGTGGCCTCGCTCCACACGCCGGCCTGGACCGGATCGCCGTGCAGCGCGGTGACCCGGCCGTTGTTCGACAGGCCCGACGCGAAGTCGCGGGTGACGTCGCCGATCTCGGTCTTCGGGGTCGCGACGCCGGTGGCGGTGTCGACGAACACCAGCGTCGACGTCAGGCCCTGGCTCACGTCCTCGAACGCGGCGATCCGCCCGTCGGGCGAGACGTCGACCGCGCGCGTGTAGTCGTAGAGGGTCAGGCCGATGGTGGCGGTGGGCGCATCGACGCCGGGCAGGGCGGCGTCGGGGCTCGCGCCGGTGCCGCTGTTGTCGCCGCAGCCGACGAGCCCGAGCGAGAGGCCGAGCGAGACGAAGATCGGGATCGAGGTGCGCATGGCGGACTCCTTGGCCGACGGATCGCGTGCGGCGATCGGTGCGGACGCGATCGACTCTAGGGCCGGGCTCCGTGACACGCGAGCCCGATCTAGTGCGGGAATGCAATGATCGCCTGGCGTCGCTGCATGGTTTGATGCAGATCTGACATATGGACGGCATGGACCACGACGCGCTGGCGGCCCAGGTGATGCGGGCGCTGCGCGGCAAGCGCTCGCAGACCGCGTTCTCGCGCCGCCTCGGCTACGCCACCAACGTCGCGTACGGGTGGGAGGCCGGGCGCCGGGCTCCGACCGCGGCGGAGATGCTGCGCGCGGCGGCGAAGGTCGGCGTCGATGTGCGCGGCGCGATCACGCCCTTCCTCTATCGCGAGGTGCCCGCGGATCTCGAGCCGATGGCGCCGACCAGCGCGGCGTTCGCCGCGACGATCCTGCGCGAGCTGCGCGGCCCGATGCCGATGCGCGCGCTGGCGGCGCGGGTCGGCCTCAGCACCTCCGCGGTCAGCCGGATCCTGGCCGGCGCGACCGAGCCGCGGCTGCCGCTGTTCTTCGCGCTGGTCGAGGCGACCTCGCGCCGGCTGCTCGATCTGCTGGCGCGCCTGGTCGACGTGGCCGCGCTGCCTGCCGCGCGCGACGAGTGGCGCCGGCTCGAGGCGCTCCGCCGGCTCGCGACCGACAACCCGCTCGCCGAGGCGGTGCCCCGGTTCCTCGAGCTCGATCAGTACGCGCGGCTGGCGCGCCATCGCCCGGGCTGGATCGCCGAGCGCCTGGGCATCGCGCGCGGCGAGGAGGAGCGCACGCTCGCCGAGCTGGCCGCCGCCGGCGTGATCCGCTGGGACGGCAGCCACTGGCGCATCGATCGCGAGCGCTCGGTCGACACCACCCGGTTCGATCCGCGCGCCGCGTCGAACCTGCGCGCCCACTGGACCGATGCGGCGGCCGCGCGCATTCGCGCCGGCGGCGACGGCCAGTTCTCCTACCTGGTGTTCACGACCGACGACGCGACCCTCGAGGCGATCCGCGAGCTCCACCTGCGCTACTTCCGCGAGATGCGCGCGCTGGTCGCCGGCTCGCCGCACAGCACCCGGGTCGCGATCGCCAACGTGCAGCTGTTCGCGATCGATCGCGGGGCGTGAGGCGCTACCCCGCGTCCGCCGTCCGGCCTGGGCCATGCTCCGCCCAGCAACGCCCCGAGACCGGATGCCCATCATCATCACCGAGCCACGTGAACTCGACGATGGGGCGATAGTCGAGGCCCACCTGCAAAGCGCCGAGTGCAGCGCGTCGGGGCGGCCTGCATGCCGGCGCCCGACTTCGAGCGGTCGTGCCACTTGCGCCGACTCGGCTCGCGGCATGCGGCCAGTGGGTTCGTGCGGGGCGGCACGCGATCGTGTCGCTGCCGCGCGGTGACCATGCCGTGGCGCTCGAGGAAGGCGCCGATCGCGCTCGCCGACGGCCAGGCGAGCGTCGGCCAGATCGGTTGGGGCCGCGTGCGAATCGGGACCGGTCGCCACGTCGGGAACTGGCGCCGCTGCGAGGCCGAGCTCGACGAGCTTCATGGCGTGGCGGCAGGGCTGTGGTGGGGCCGCCGCGCATGGACGTCCTGGTGAGCCCCGTCAGCGATGTCTCCGGTCTGTGCCCCCGTCATGAACGGTGCACGTGATCCCTGACGGATCACTCCATCGTGATTCCTGACACCGAGTGCGCGCTTTGACGGGGACGCGACCTGGCTGCGAGACGGACCTGGGTCGCACCTCGGGCCGGCTCACGGCTCGGTGGATGCGCTCGAGCCGCATCGAGGCCGACGTCAACGGCCGCGCCAGCGCCGAGCGCAGCGAGGGCAGCCTTGACGTGCAAGCCGAGCGAAGGCCACGCGGTCACGCGACGAGGCGCGCGACGACGGTGCAGACGCGCGCCCTCCGACGACGAGCAGCGGCGCGCGCGCACGGGCAGGATGAGCCCGCGGTCGAGGCGGCCGGCATCGAGCCAGCCGAGCAGGATGGAGCGCCACCGCACGGGCCCAGCGCCGTCCGCGGTCGTCGTCGGGTAGGTCTACATGGACCGTCTCGCGAGCGAGACGAAGCTGCGGCGGCGCTCCCAGCGGATGTGGCCCGTGCGGTCGACGCGCACCGACGAGGCGTCGGCGTCGTCATAGACGTCGAGTGGCCGCGGATAACGTCTCCGAGAGGGCGAGTACGCTGTCAGGGGCGGCCGCAGCTTCAGCGCTTCGTGCGGTCGCTGGTCGTTGTACTCGTGCCGGAACTGGTCGAAGGCGCGCTGCTGTCCGCGGAGGTCCTCCGCGGGTGTCGCGACGAGCTCGGCGAGCGTGCGGTGGAACCGCTCGAGCCGTCCGTTCTCTTGCGGCTTGCCTGGCGTGATGCGGTCGTGGCGGATCCCGAGCTTCTGCCACCAGACCGAGAGCGCGGTGAGCGCGCCCGCACCCGTGGAGGCGAAGCTGTAGGCGTCGAGGAGCGTCAGCGGGTAGCAGCGCCGCCCGTCGGTCATGACGAACCAGCCCTTGAAGTGGACGCACCTTGTGCGCGGCTGCGCGGTACCGGCGAATCCAGACGTAGGCCGTCTCGCGGCTGACGCCGAACTCTCGGCACAGCTCGGCCAGGTTCATCCGCCCTCGCCCTCGTCCCAGCGCCGCTCCCACTCCAGGACGAACTCGATGCGCTCCTTGGCCGGGTCGGTGTTGCTCCACGGCATGCCTCGATGGGCGCGCGCAGCGGCGATTCGGTTGTCCGGGCCGCGGACGCCGCCAACCCTCACCGTGGACAACATCACATCGATGTCAGGAGTCTCTCTGCAACGAGCTGTCAGGGATCAATCCAATCTGGACCCGTCTGTGATGCATCCAGTTTGCCCCCCGTACTCTGATGTGGTATTATATCGGCGCAACCAATGCCGCAGCAGGTACAGCACGAGCTCCCGTGGCGCACGCGGGGTGGCAAGCGTCCGAACTCGGGACGCAAGGCGCGCGGCCCGCGGCCGAGCGAGCCGCATCGCGTGCGGCCCGCGATCGACGCGCGCCATCCGCTCCACGTCGTGATTCGCGCGCGGCCGGGACTCTAGCTTCGCCGCCTCGCGGGCTGGCTGGCTGTCCGGCACGGGCTCGCGTTCACATGCCGGCGCAGCGACTTCCGCATCTGCCACGTCTCGGTGCAAGGCAACCACGTCCACCTGATCGTCGAGGCGGACAGCCACATGTCCCTCGCGCGCGGCATGCAGGGCTTCCAGATCGCCTGCGCGCGGCGATTCAACGCAACCACCCGCCGCCGCGCCGGGGTCTTCGCGGATCGCTACCACCCGCGGCCACTGCGCACGCTGCGCGAGACGCGTAACGCACTCGCGTACGTGCTGAACAACTGGCGGCGCCACCGCGAGGACCTCACCGCCCGCAACCTCGCGTTCGATCCATTCGCGTCGGCGCGCGCGTTCGATGGCTGGGCGAACCATCCGCGCCGCGCGCATCTAGAGTTCGTGCCGGTCGTCATGCCGACGACCTGGCACCTCACGCACGGCTGGCGGCGCTACGGGCCGATCTCGCCGCACGCGCGGCCCGGTCCGATCGCGGCCGATCCGGCGAAGCGACATGCGCCCGGGACTGGTGGCTGACCCCTGCGCCCGCCCGCCAGAGCGCCAGGCGACGATGGCGGCGGGCCGGCAATCCACGCGCCCTGGCTTGGACGACGGGCGTGGGCGAGCGCCGCGCGGTGGTTCGCGCGGGACCGTCGTCGCGCGACGTGCGCGAAGCGCCCACCCGCGCGCGTTTCAGACCGTGCCGTGATTTCGCGACACGCATGATTTCGATTGACCAGGACCCGCGAACCTGGCATTCGGGCCGCTTCGTCCTGGGTCGGCCCGAGTGCGCGGATGGTCCGTGACCTCGAATCCCGATCCGAGGCGGACAATTGCGTGGGTCGCCCACCCACGAGGACTACACGTGTCATGCAGAAGCTCATCGTCAACGTCGGCACCATCGGTCACGTCGATCACGGCAAGACCACGCTGACGGCCGCCCTCACCCAGGTGATGGCGCGCCGCCACGGCGGCAATGCCATGGCGTTCGACCAGATCGACAGCGCCCCCGAGGAGCGCGCCAAGGGCATCACGATCAACCTCGCGCACGTCGAGTACGACTCGGCGACGCGGCGGTATGCCCACGTCGACTGCCCGGGCCACGCGGACTACGTCAAGAACATGATCACCGGCGCGTCGCAGATGGACGGCGCGATCCTGCTGGTCGACGGCACCCAGGGCGCCCAGGGCCAGACCCGCGAGCACATCCTGCTCGCGCGTCAGGTCGGGGTCGCGCACCTGGTCGTGTTCGTCAACAAGCTGGACGTGGCCGATCGCGAGCTCGTCGACCTGGTCGTGCTCGAGGTGGGCGAGCTGCTCGCGCAGCACGGCTATCACGACGTGCCCGTGGTCCTCGGGTCCGCGCTCGGGGCGCTGGCGGCGGCGACGGCCGGGCGCATGGACGACCCGTGGGTGGCCACCATCGACGAGCTGGTCGCGACGATGGATCGCGCGATTCCGGATCCGGTGCGCGACACGGCGTCGCCGTTCCTGATGGCGGTCGAGGGTGTCCACACCATCGACGGCATCGGCACGGTGGTCACCGGTCGGGTCGGGCGCGGCACGCTGCCGGTCGGCGCAAAGGTCGAGCTGGTCGGCCGCAAGGACGGCGAGCTCGAGGAGATCGTCGTGACCGGCATCGAGTCGTTCCATCGCGAGCAGCGCGAGGCCAGGGCCGGCGAGAACGTCGGGCTGCGCCTGCGCGGGGTGAAGCGCGACGAGATCGCGCGCGGCATGGTGCTGGCGGCCCCCGGGTCGCTGGCGCCGCATCGCGGCGGTCGCGCCGAGCTGTACCTGCTGACCACGCGCGAGGGCGGCCGCGCCAAGGCGATCCGCACCGGCTACCGCCCGCAGCTGTTCGTCGGCGCCACCGATGTCACCGCGACGCTCGACGTCGGCAGCGAGATGCTGCCCGGCGCGCGCGCCGAGGTGGGGTTCGCCCTCGACCGGCCGATCGCGCTCGAGCCCGGCGTGCGCTTTGCCGTCCGTGAGGGCGGTCGCACGATCGGCGCCGGCGTGGTCACCGTCGTCGGCTAGCCAGCCATCCCACCGACGCGGGCCGGCGCTCCATCCTCCCGGTGGGCGCCGGCCCGCGGTTTCCGCTGATCTCTCGCCGACGCGCAGCGCGGCAGCTCCCTCCTTTCTTCGGGGGCGGCGCGGCGCGTCCGCAACCCGGTCGTGCGCCTGGCGATAGCCGGCGCACCTCCGTTTCCCCGAGACGAGTCATCGCCATGTCCATGAGTCCCACTGCGTCCGAGGTCGTCGGCGACGTCGACGACGCCTATCCCCAGCTTCTCGCGGCGGTCCGCGCGCGCTTCGCGCACGTGACGAGCAGCGGCGAGAAGCTGTTCACCACGCGCGCCACCGGCCTGTTCGAGGCGTTCCTCGGCGGCCTGCCGGCGCCGAAGCGGCCGATCTTCACCTGCAACGCGTGCCGGCGCTTCGTCGAGCGCCACGGCGGCCTCGTGACCATCGCCGCCGATGGCGTCGCGAGCGCCGCGCTGTGGGATCCCGCGGCGGTGCCCGCGCCGTACCACGCGTCGGTCGCCGCGATGGCGCGGCTCGTGGCCGCGGCGCCGATCGACGGCGTGTTCCTGTCGAGCGACAAGGTCTGGGGCCAGCCGATCACCACCTGCGCGAAGCCGCCGGGGGCGTGGCATCACCTCGCGGTCACGCCGGCCGCGGCGCTGGTGTTCACGCCGACGATCCACGCGGCGGCGCAGGTCATGGCGGCGAAGCTCGAGGAGTACGCGATGCTGTGCCGCGGGCTCGGCGAGTTCTCGCTCGAGACCGTCGCGCAGGCGCACGCGCTGCTCACGACCGGCAACCTGTTCCGGTCGGAGAAGTGCGTCGGGGTCGCGGCGTGGCTGCTCGCGTTGCACCGCGCGCGGCGCGCGGCGCGGCGGGCCGAGCAGCGCGACAACCTGACCTGGCGCGCGGTGGCCAGCGCGCCGGCCGGCTACTGCCACGTGCGCAGCGGCATGATCGGCAGCCTGCTCGAGGACATCGTGGCCGGCCTGCCGTTCGCCGACATCAAGGCGCGGTTCGACGCCAAGATGCACCCGCTGCAGTACCTGCGGCCGCAGGCGGCGCCGAGCGAGGGCAACATCGCGCAGGCCGAGGCGGTGATCGCGACGCTCGCGACGGCGGGCGCGCTCGCGCGGCGGTTCGCGCGGCTCGCGGACGTGCAGGCGCTGTGGACGCCGGCGCCAGCGCGCGAGCTGGCGGCGAAGGCGGGCGTGTTCGCGCACCTCGCGCGCAAGGTCGCGAGCGCGCCGCGGGCGATCGCGCAGCCGGCGGTCACGATCACGTGGGAGAAGTTCGCGCGCACGGTGCTGACCGAGGCGACGCGGATCGAGCTGCACGTGCCGGCGGAGAAGCGCAGCTACGGCGCGTTCGTGACCGCGGCCGATCCCGACGCGCCGCCCATCCTGCAGTGGGACCGCGCCGAGCGGCGCAACCCCGTGAGCTGCTACGTGTACGTCGATGGCTCGGCGCCCGAGACGTGGAACCTCCCGGCGGGCGGCTACCACCCGCTGACGGCGATCGCGCTCCAGCCGTGGATGTGGGAGGGGGCGGACGCGTATCCGCACCAGAGCCGCGGCGCGCTGCTGATCCTCGAGGGGGCGCGCGATCTGCGGTACACGACCGGCGCCGGGTTCTTTCCGTCGAACCTGAAGAGCGACTACCACGGCATCCGCGCGACGCTCGAGGCGTACGCGAAGAGCGCGGTGGTCGCAGGCGCCACGGAGGCGACGGCATGCGGCCTGTTCCTCCACAAGAACACCGCGACCTGGAACTACCTGGTGCGTGTGACCACGGGCAGCGGGGTGCAGACCTACAACCTCGATCGCTGGGACTGACGCCGGCGGACCGGCGTCAGTCGCCGAACATGCAGGCGGTGCAGCTGTCGGCCGCGGCGCACGACGCCGCGGTTGGCTTGTCGCCGAGCTTCTCGTCGAGGCACGTCAGGCATGCGTCGGATGCCTTGGCGAGATCGTCGGTCGCGGCGGTGATGCACGCGGCGCGATCGGCGGGCGTGGCGGTGCCGTCAGCGATCTCGTTGCAGGTACAGAAGTCGGCGGCCAGGTCGTCGACCGAGGGCCCGCCGCAGGCGGCGAGACCGGTGGCGAGGACCGCCGCGACGAGGAACGAGGAGAGGCGAGCGAAGGACATCGAGTGGTGCATGCCGGGGCGTAGAGCAACCGGCGTGCCGCCACCGCCGAACCCCGGAAGCGCAAGCCTGTCGCGGACCTGCGCCGCGCGCGCCGCGGTGTCTCGCGCCGAGGTGGCAATGTCGCGTCCGGAGCCCGCTGGCGTCACGGTGCCGGGGCTGGCAACGCACAGCACGGGCCGCGCTGTGTAGACTGCGCGGCGTGAGCGACCCCGTGCGCACCATCACCGCCGCCGACGACGGCGGTGCGCGCGGCGTGGTCAGCGCGCGGCAGCTGGTCGTGGTCTTCGCGCCTGGCAAGCTCGACACGCGCCTGCGCCTGCTCGACGCGCGACCGGTCGTGATCGGTCGCGAGCCGGGTGACGGCGGGCTCGCGCTGCCGGATCCCGAGGCATCGCGGCGCCACGCGGAGGTGCGCTTCGACCCGGCGCGCGGCTGGTCGATCGCCGATCTCGGCAGCCGCAACCGGCTGTTCGTCGATGGCGCGCCGTGCGCCGAGGCGGCGCTGGTCGATGGCAGCGTGATCCGCATCGGTGGCTCGGTGCTGGTGTTCGTGGCGGTCGACGTGCGCGCCGACGCGCCGCTCGGCGCCGAGGACGAGCACCTGCTGGGCGCGAGCGTGCGCATGCAGCTGGTGCGCGGCGAGCTGGCCCAGGTCGCCAGCAAGCCGCTGCCGGTGCTGCTCCTCGGCGAGAGCGGCACCGGCAAGGAGCGCGCGGCGCGGGCGCTGCATGCGCGCAGCGGGCGGCGCGGCCCGCTGGTCACCGTCAACTGCGCCGCGATCGCGCCGTCGGTCGCCGAGAGCGAGCTGTTCGGTCACGTCGCCGGCGCGTTCACCGG
>JAIOQA010000060.1 GCA_021413675.1 Deltaproteobacteria bacterium
CGCCGGCACCGGGCGTGGACCGCGGTCGACGCCGCGTTCCGCCGGCCGCCGCGCTCGACCGAGCAGCTGCTCCACGCCGACGCCTACGCCGCCGACGAGCGGCCGATCGCGGTCGCGATCGCGACGCCGCCCAGCCTCGCCGGCTGGCGCGCGGTCTACAGCGACGTCTGGGGCGAGGCCGGCTGGCTCGCGCTCCTGCGCGCCCACGGCGTGGCGCCGTCGCCGGCCGCGACCGCCGCCGCCGGCTGGGGCGGCGATCGGGTCGCGGTGTTCGCGCGCGAGGGCGAGCCCGATCCGCGCCGCGCGGTCGCGATCGCGGTCACGACCTGGGACGACGAGGTCGACGCGATCGAGGCCGCCGAGGCGCTGGTCCGCGCGCTCGACGCGTTCGCCGGCACCGCGCTCGCGCGCGAGGCCGAGCGCGGCCGCTGGCTCGACGGCGCGCGGCTGTCGTGGGTCGAGCGCCGCGGCGCGCACGTGATCGTCGTGATCGGCGCGCCGCTGATCACCGCCGATGCGCTCGCGACCGAGGTCTGGCGCGCGGCGACCGTCGACAAGCAGCGCCTGGCGAAGTAGCCGTTCACCCGCGGTCGCGGGCCGACTCGGACCACGCGATCGCGCGCGCGACCTCGCGCTCGAGATCGACGATCCGCCGGACCAGCGCGTCCTGCGCGTTCCGGTCGCCCGCGAGCGCCTCGCGCAGCGTGATCGCGAGCCCGCGGATCGCCTCGCGGCGGGCCGCGAGCTCCGCCGCGAGCGTCGACTCGCCCTCGAAGCGCGCCCGCGCGTTGCGCGCGAACCACACGCCGTGCTCGCGGCAGCGATGGGTGCCCCAGATCGCGCGCGGCGCGTGCAGCATGGCCTTGCCGCAGTGGATGCATGGCAGCGCGGTCGCGGCCTGCTGCCAGAGGATCCGACCGCTGCGATCGCGGTCGAGCGCGTCCGCCCAGCGCTCGGACACCGTCAGCGCGCTCGCCCACTCGCCACAGCCCTGGGGACACGCCTGCAGCTGTCCGCGCTCGGCCTCGGGCAGCGGCGTCGCGCAGGTCGGGCAGGCCTCGCGAACGGGCGCCTGGCGATACGGTCCGCCGTCCATCATCCGAGCCTGCCGCGCTACCCGATCAGGAACTTGCCGAGCTCGATCAGCCGCGTGACGTCGTGCACGTCCTCGCGCTGGAACGGCACGAGCACGAGCTGCGCGTTCGGGTCGGCGGCGCGCAGCGACGCGATCGCCATCCGGTCGGCGCTCGCGAGCACCTCGAGATCCGCATGCGCGAGCACGAGCGCCTCGGTGGCCATGCGGATCGACGTGCCCGACAGGCCGAGCGCGGCGACCGGCGGGGCCTCGGCGATGAGCGTCTCGAGCTCGGCCTTGCCCTGGGTGATCGGGCGCGCGGCGTGAACTTTGTTGACGACGAAGCCGACGAACGGCATGCGCGCGGCCACCAGGCGCTGGTGGAAGTACAGCGCCTCCTGCACCGCCATCGGCTCGGGGCTGGCGACCAGCACGAAGCCGACCTTGTCCTGGTGGAGGAGCGCCACCGTCTCGGCGGCGCGCTGGCGGAAGCCGCCGAGGACGTCGTTGAACTCGGTGAAGAACACGCCGAGATCGTCGAGGAACTGGCTGCCGACGAACTTCGACAGGCGCTTGAGGATGAACGAGCCGGTGCGCCCGACCACCGACCAGCCCGACTTGCTGCCGCCCTGCAGCTTGCGGAACCACTCGATCGCCGGCGAGTCGATCGCCTGGGTCAGCTTCTCGGGCGCGTCGAGGAAGTCGAGCGCGTGCGCGGTCGGCGGCGTGTCGATGACGATCAGGTCCCACGCGCCGGTCGCGTCGAGCTCCTGGAGCTTGGCCATCGCGGCGTACTCGTGCGCGCCGGCCAGCGTGCCCGAGATCTGCGCGTAGATCGGGTTGCCGAGGATGCGGCCGACCGCCGCCGGATCCTTGGCGTGGGTCGCGACGACCTCGTCGAACGCCTTCTTCTGATCGAGCATCATCGCGTGCAGCTCGCCGCCCAGGCGCGGCGCGCCGGCGCGGACCAGCGCGGGATCGACCTGGCGGATCTCGTGGCCCAGCCGATCGAGGCCGAGCGAGTTGGCGAGGCGGCGCGCGGGATCGATCGTGATGACCAGCGTGCGGCGGCCGGCGCGCGCCGCGGCGAGCGCGAGGGTCGCGGCGGTGGTGGTCTTGCCGACGCCGCCAGAGCCGACGCACACGAGGATGCGCTTGGTCGCGAGAGCCGGGGCGAGCGACGGGGTGGCGGACACGATCGAGTCCTGCGCTTAACACGCGCGGCGCGACCGGCGCAATCGCGGCCCGGCCCCGTGGTCCTGCCAGTGACGCGCGTTCCTCGGTTTCCGAGGCTGGTGTCGCGCTGCGCCATGGCATACTTCGCCGCCATGAAGCGCGAGCTGATCGCTACCGTCGCCGGTCGCGAGGTCGAGATCTCCGTCGAGGGCGGCGCCGAGGGCCGCTGGCAGGTCGGCTACGCGGGCGAGGTCCGTCAGGTCGACGCCCGCGCGGTGCGGCCGGGCACCTGGTCGCTGATCATCGACGGCCGCGCCTACCTGGTCGATCTCGATCGGCGCCGCGCGGGCACCGCCCTGTCGTCGCGCCTCGCCGAGGCGGTCGCGGTCATCGAGGACGCGCGCAAGAAGCGGCTCGCCGCCGCCGCGCACCGCGAGGGCCTGGCCCGCACCGGTGAGGAGCTGCGCGCGCCGATCGCCGGCAAGGTCGTCAAGGTCGAGGTCGCGATCGGCGATGTCGTCGTGGCCGGGCAGGGCGTGGTCGTGCTCGAGGCGATGAAGATGGAGAACGAGCTGGTCGCAGAGCGCGGCGGCACGGTCACCGCGATCCACAAGACCGCGGGTCAGCCGATCAACACCGGCGACCTGCTGGTCACGCTCACCTGACCTCCGGAACGCAAACGGGCGGGACTCTCGCCCCGCCCGCCGATGGTCCGGATGTCCTCGGTTACTTGCCGGTGAACGACTTCGCGAGCTGATTGAGCGTGCGCCCGGTCGGATCGGCGTTGCGCGCGTCGATCGCGATCAGGAGCTGCGCGCCCTTCGTGAGCGCGAGCCCGGTGTGCTCACCGATCGCGTCGCGGCCCGCCGCCTGCGCCGCCTTCGCGGCGTCCGGCGAGTCGAAGGTGCACAGCTTCACGTCGACGCCGCTGACCGTGCCGGCCTCGCACGTGCCGCCGACCTTGCCGGCATCCGAGGCGGTGAACGCCGAGACCGTGAGCCCGGCGGTGCGCCAGGCGCCGACCGCCTCGGGAGCCTCGGCGCTGCCCTCGGTCACCGAGGGCGCGCTGCCGCTGGCCTTGTCACCCGTGGCCGCGCCGTCGGCGCCCGAGCGCCCGGCGACCGCGGCGATCAGCCCGACCAGCAACACGAGGCCACCGGCGGCGGCCGCGATTGGTTTCCATCCTGCGATCATGATCATGCTCCTCGATGGATGTCCGCGGACGCAGCGCGCCTAGCGGTGTCCCTTGTGCCAGCCGCGATGGCGGCCGTTGTCGTGACGGATCACGGTACGCGACCCGCCGCCGACGATGACCGCCGGGCCGCCGACGTGGACGTCGACCGACGGCAGCGCGATGCCGACGTGGGCCTCGAAGCCGATGCCGCCCTGGACCACCACCGGCGGCGGCGGGCGCACGACGACCGTCGGCGTCCGGACCTCGACCGCGGCGACCGGCGGCACGACCTCGAGCGAGATGCCGATCCAGCCGGGCGGCGGGGTCTCGATCGTGACCACCGGGCGCTCGTAGCGGATCGGCGTGTAGTACGCGTTGACCTTGGCCATCACCGGGCGCGCCTCGATGAACGCGGGCGTCGGCTCGCCGACGTACCAGTAGACGCCGCCCTCGAGGCGGAAGTCCGCGGCCATCACCGGCGGCGGCTCGTAGACGTGGTAGTGCGGGCCCTCGATGTAGCAGTACTCGGTGTCCTCGTGATCGTCGCCGACGACCACGTCGACGCGGACCGGGTGCGGGCCGCGATAGCCGTGCTTGGGGCCGTCCCAGCCGTACGCGACCGGGTCGCCGACGAAGTACAGGTCGCCGTCGTGATCGCGGTAGTGGACCTTCTGATCCGCGGGCGCGTAGACGTGGACGTGCGGGTACTCGATGTGGCAGATGCCGCCGCCCTCTGCCTTCGGGATCGGATGGATGCCCACGTAGCGCACTTGCTGACGGTGGTCGCGGCTCGCCGACGCAGGGCTGGTGGCGATGGCCATCGCGATGAGCACGAGAGGTAGGAGGATCCGCTTCATGTCTGCTCCAGAAGTGGTGGCGTGGGACTACTGAGCAAGCCGCGGGCCGGATGAGCGCGTTTGCGATCTCGACGAGTTAGCGCTCGATCCGGGGCTCGAACCGGAGCCGAGCGGTTCTCGTGGAGCCGATCGGTTCCAGCGCGTGGCGGTGCGTGTAGCATCGGGTGTGGCCACAGGGCGCAGCTCTCCCAGCCGGGCGACCGACACCACGATCGTGACGCTCGATGGGCGCGCGGTCGGGATGCGGGTGCCCAAGCTGACGCTCGAGGTGATCGCCGGGCCCTCGACCGGGGCGCGCGCCGAGCTCGCGGGCCACGAGCTGATCGTCGGCTCGGACCCCTCCAACACGCTGGTGATCGACGACCCGCGGGTGTCGCGCTTCCACCTGCGCGTCGCCGCGGACGACCTCGGGCTCTTGCTCCGCGATCGCGGCAGCGCCAACGGCACGTTCATCAATGGCCTGCGCTGCCGCGAGGTCTACCTGCACGACGGCGCGCGGATCGATCTCGGCGAGTCGACGCTGGTCGCGCGGGTCGGCGGCGGCGAGGACGAGATCGAGCTGTCGGGCGACGATCGCTTCGGCCACGCGATCGGCCGCTCGCTGGTGATGCGCCGCCTGTTCGCGGCCGCGCGCCGGGCCGCGAGCACCGCCGCGACCGTGGTCCTGCTCGGCGAGACCGGCACCGGCAAGGATGTCCTCGCGCGCGCGATCCACGACGCCAGCCCGCGCGCCGCCGCGCCGTACATCGTCTTCGACTGCGGCGCGGTCGCGCCCACGCTGATCGAGAGCGCGCTGTTCGGCCACGTGCGCGGCGCGTTCACCGGCGCCGACGCCGATCGCCCGGGCGTGTTCGAGTGGGCCTCGGGCGGCACGCTGTTCCTCGACGAGATCGGCGAGCTCGGCCGCGATCTCCAGCCGAAGCTCCTGCGCGCGCTCGAGACCGGCACGGTGACGCGGGTCGGGGCGACCGCGCCGATCCCGGTCGACGTGCGCATCGTGGCCGCGACCAACCGCGACCTGCGCGCCGAGGTCGAGCGCGGCGAGTTCCGCGCCGATCTCTACTACCGGCTCGCGGTGATCGTGCTCGAGGTGCCGGCGCTGCGCGAGCGGCGCGAGGACGTGCCGCTGCTCGCCAGCCACTTCGCGACCGATCTGTTCGGCGACGCGGATCCCGCGCGGGTGCGGCCGGCGCTCGAGGAGATCTTCGCGCACCTGCGCCACCACCCGTGGCCCGGCAACGTGCGCGAGCTGCGCAACGTCGTCGAGCGCGCCGCGGCGATGGCCGATCCGCAGGCGCTGCGCGGCGACCTGACCCTGCGCCTCGGCGAGCTGCGCGAGTCGCTGGGTCGCACGCTGCACGCGCGCCTGCCGCTCGATCAGGCCCGCGCCGAGTTCGATCGCGAGTACCTGCGCGACGTGCTCGCCGCGCACCAGGGCTCGATCCCGCACGCCGCGGTCGCGGCCGGCGTCCATCCGAAGAGCCTCGAGCGGCTGCTCAGGCGCTACAAGCTGCGCTAGCGAGGCGAAGTCCCCACGGGGCTGAACTATGATGCAACCTGGCGATGCGACCGGGGCCCGGCGAGATTCTCGAGCAGCGACTCGTTGCTGAGGCGGAGCGCCGAGGCGAGCCAATCGAGGTTGTGCGCGAGGCAGTGCTGCGTCGCGGGCTGGACGCGGCGCAGGGCGAGCGCCAGGTGCGAGCCCTTGCCGCGGACGTCGTGCTCGTGGTGGCGACATCCACGGAACAACACGAACTCGAGCAGGCGGCGAAAGAGCTTGGCCTCGGCTTCGATGTACAACCAGGACGGACGGGAGACTACTTTCGGCTCGGCAACGTCGGCGCCAACCGCGTCGCGGCGATGCGCGTGAGCATGGGCGCCTTTTCTCCCGACGGCGCAGCTGCGCGATGCATCCAGGCCCGCGCCGAGACTCAGGCGACGACGATCATCCTGGTCGGGACGGCGTTCGGGATCGATCCGGGTCGTCAGAAGATCGGCGACGTGATCGTGTCCGAGTCGGTGTTCCTCTATGACGACCGCGAGGTGATCGACGCCGGGGACAACGCCGGTGGGTACATCGTGCGGTACCCGCCGACGGCTCGTAAGGTCGCGAGTGGAACGTGGCATGACCGGTTTCGGCGACTCGCCGGGCACTACCTCCAGGACGGGAACGCCGCGAAGATCGATCTCGGCATCATCTTGTCCGGCGGAGCCCGCATCGAGTCTGCCGCGTATCGAGACGAGCTGGTCGCCGGCCTACCGCGGATGGACCAGCCGGTGATCGGCGGCGAGATGGAGGGGATGGGTGCGATCTCGGCGGCACTCTCGACCGATCCGGACGATCCAGGCTGGGTGGTGGTGAAGGGCATCTCGGACTTCGCCGATGCGCCAAGTCGTTCGAAGATCAAGGACACCCGCGCTGCGGCCGCACGTGCCTCGGCGAAGGCCGTCTTGCGCGTGCTACAGTTGCCACAGAGGAGTTCCTGACCCGATGCCATCGGCCACCAACAAGTACTTCGACACGCAGGCCGAGGCGCCGGAGCACCCGAGGATCCGCGCATGGAGCAGCTTCAGCGCGCACGCGCAGCGGGTCGATCTTGAGATTCGCCGGCCGCGGGAGGGCCTCGCCTTCGGTCCTGCTCGGATGTTCGTCACATTCTACGACGCTGGCGGAAGCATCGATCAGCAGGACGAGGCCGAGTGGGAACTCGAACTCGATAATTGGCTGCTGAAGCAGCACGTCAAGGCGCGGGACGAAGCCAACGAGACCCGCCGATTCGCGCTGAGGTTCAAGGCCGCGTTCCGGCCTATTTCGATTCGCTTCGGCGACGGCTTCTTCAACTCGGTGCTCGTCTACCATCTGCGCGGCGGTCCCTACGGCGGTGTTGAACCGCTCGCCCAGGTGCTCCGCGCGATCCACGAGTACGAAGCAGCCGGCGGGTCGAAGAACGACTGCGAGGAGCTGATCGTCTTCGAGATCACCGTCGCGGCGCGGTCACTATTGGGCCTGTACGACCGCGCCGAGGCCGAGCCGATCCTGATTGCGGCGCTCGCTCAGTACCTGGACGAGCGCTTCCACATCACGGAACGTCGGGATTTCGGATTCGCCTGAGCGGTCGTTCACGGCCGGGCTACCGGTCCTCGCACGTGCCCCAGCCCCTCGCGATCGCGCGGCGCATGTTGCCATCGGGCGGCTGGCCCGAGGTCACGGTGTAGCTTCACCCGTCGCGACAACTCTGACCCCTCAGATCACAGCCCCGGCGAGCGATCGCGCGGGATGCGGTAGCGCTCGAGGATGCGCGGCGCGGCCTTGCCGACCTGCTCGCTGTCGAGCAGGAGCACGCCGCCCGAGGTCGTGCCGATCTCGATCGCGCCGCGCGCGGCCTCGACGCGCTTCACGAGGTCCGCGAGGTCGCGCGGGATCTCGCCGTTCACGGTCGCGATCACCTCGTTGTAGAGGTGGCCATAGCCGACGTTGATCTCGTCGGCGAGGATCTGGGTGAGGATCACGACCTCGGTCCGCTCCGCCGAGCGCGCGCCCATGTAGTAGTGGTAGAGGAACTCCTTCGGCGCCTTGTTCCACCACTTGTCCCAGGTGGTGAGGAAGTCGCGGGTCAGCGTCTGGAAGACGAGCCCGCCGTAGACGAAGTAGGTCGGCGGCAGATCGTAGCGGCTGCGCGGCACCAGCGGCGCCCACGGCCCGAGGGTCAGCTCGAGCTTCTGGCGCTCGCCGCGGCGCAGGATCTCGAGCGGCAGCACGTCGCCGACGAAGCGGCCGGTGAGCACGACGTCGAAGCGGGTGCGGTGGCGCGCGAGGTACGAGACCGTGCCGTTGTTGGCGATCGGCTGGCCATCGATCGAGGTGATCACGTCGCGCGGCTCGAGCACGCCGTGGGCCGCGCCGCCGTGCTCGACCTGGGTCACGACCACGCCCGAGACGCCATCGGGCACCGCGAGGTGGCGGCGCAGGAGCGGGTTCTCGAGGTTCTGCGTGCTGATGCCGAGCGCCGGCGCCTCGGGCCGCTTGCCCTTGCGCACGCCCTCGAGGAACGCGCGGATGATCGGCGGCGGCACCATCTCGCCGATGTTGTCGACGCCGGTCAGCTTCTGGAACGCGATGCCGACGACCTTGCCGTTGCCGAACACCGGGCCGCCGCTGTTGCCGGCGTTGATCGCCGCGTCGACGGTGACCGCGAGCAGGTGGCGCTGGGAGTGGCTGTAGCGCTGGACCTCGACGCGCGAGACCACGCCCTCGGTGATCGAGATCTCCTCGCCGCCGACCGGATAGCCGACGACCGAGACCTCGTCGCGCAGCTTGGGCAGCGCGCCCAGCTCGGCCGGCTCGACGTCATCGAGGAAGCCGACCGGCTCGACGATCTCGAGCAGCGCGAGATCGCAGTCGTGGCTGACCGCCTTGACCCGCGCGACCGCCTTGTCGGGGTGCGACGGCTTCTGGATCTGGAGGAACGTGCCGTTGGCGACGACATGCGCGCCGGTCAGGATCTCGCCCGGGCCGATCACCACGCCCGAGCCCGTCGACGACGACGGCGTCCGGCTCTGCCAGGGCGCATCGAAGTCGGGATCCTGGCTGGTGGCGAAGACACGGACGACCGCAGGAGACGACATCGGCGCACCGTACTACGGGAACCGCGATCGGACCCGCGCGGCGGCGCACGACCGTCGCGGCGGTCGAGGTCAGGTGCCGCAGTCGTACGTGAAGGTCTCGGTCGTGTCCGCGCTGGCGATCCCGATCACGCGACCCTGATCGTCGTAGGTATAGCTGAGGCCGTCGCTGGTCCCGGTCAAGCGACCGGCGTCGTCGTAGGTGTAGGTCGTCGAGCGATCGATCGTGCCGTCGAGGCCGACGTCGGTGTCGACCTGCAGCAGCGCGCAGTCGCTGGGCCGCGACGTCCGGATGTCGCGGGCCCGCGTGGTGCTCGTCGAATACTCGATGGTCGCGATGCAGCCGGCGGCGTCCTGGGTGAGGAGCTCGACGTGCTCGGGCTCGACCACGCCGTCGTTGTCGTTGTCGTGGTCGATCTGCACCGGCGCACCGCGCGCATCGAGATGCCAGGTCAGCTTCCAGCGCTCGGGACTCCTGCCCGCGAGATAGCCGTCGGTGGTCGTGAGCCCGCCCTGCGCGTCGCGCCTGTAGCTGTACGACCGGTAGACCGCGCCGTTCATGTCGGCAGCGCTGTCGCCGCTGACGTGGCGGCCGCCGTAGGCGATCGTGCGGCGGTAGTAGCCCGGTGCATCGAGCCGCGTCGAGATCTCGACCGTCATGTCGCCGAGCGCGTTGAACTCGCGCGTGTACCGGAAGTCGCCGATGAACCGCGAGGTGAGCCGGACCTCGCACGCGTCGTCGCCGGGACCGTGCACGTCGGGATCGAACGGGTTGGGCGGCGGCCCATCGACGCTCGCGCCGCAGGCAGTGAGCATGAGAGCCGTGAGAAGGGCGAGCTGGAATCTCATGGCGATGCCGACGTGCGCCGCGGCGGATGTGACACGCAAGCAGCGAAGAATCATCGGATCAGCAGCGGCCGCACGCGATCATCGCCGACCACGCGCACGCGCAGCCGCTGCGCCGCGGGCTCCCAGAGCCAGCAGCCGGTGGTGCAGGCGAACAGCCCGGCCTCGTCGGCGACCTGCGGCAGGTCGGCGCCGTCGAGCTCGGCGCCGGTCGGCGCGGTGAGCACGCCGACGGTGGTCGCGCGCGCGTCGAGGTCGAAGGTGACGTGGTGCCAGCTCGCGCCGAGCTGGTACTGGATCGAGTACGCGGTGCCCTCGAGCGAGCCGGCCGCGCCGGAGCCGTCGACCAGCGCGAGGCTGGTCGGCTGGCCGGTCGGCGTGATGCGCATCGCCAGCTCGCCGCCGTACGCGGGATCGGCGTACGAGGTGACGCCCGCGGCGGTCGCGGGCAAGAGCGTGTCCGCCGCGCGCGCGAAGCCGGGCACGAACGCGTTGGCGGCGCGCCACAGGGGCAGGGTGTCGAGCGGCGCGGCCGCGGTGATCGCTGTCCGGCCGTCGGACATCGTCAGCGCGCCGGTCCACCAGTCGATCCAGGGCCCGGGCGGCAGGATCACCGCGCGCGTGGTCGCGCCCGCGGTCACGACCGGCGCGACGAAGACGTCGTCGCCGACGAGGAACGTGTCGTCGTCGCTGCCGGCGGCGGGATAGACCAGCCGGGTCGGGCGCGTGACCGGCGTGCCATCGGCGCCGGCGCGCTGCGCGAGATCCCAGAGCAGCGGCACGAGATCCATGTGCAGCCGGGCGTAGCGCTGGTAGATCGCGGCCGAGCCGGTGGCGTAGCGCGAATCCCACGGGTTGTGGGTGTCGCCCTCGCCGCCGCCGCCGCCGAGTTGCATGATCGTGCCGAGCGCCGCGTACTCGGCCCAGCGCACCAGCGTCTCGCTGTCGGGCGGGCCGCCGCGGTAACCGCCGATGTCGGAGCCGAAGAACGGATAGCCCGAGGCCGACAGCGACAGCCCGCACGCGATCGCCGCGGGCAGGCCGCCGACCCGACGCGTGCCGCTGCCGTCATCGCCAGCGCGCCGCAGATCGTTGTCGAGATCGCCGGGCCACAGCGCGGTGTTCACGTCCTGCTCACCCCAGGTGCCGGCGCGCGTGATGAGGAACTGATCGGGCGCCGCGGTGCGGTACGCGTCGTGATAGCCGCGCGCGTACAGCCGGTGCATCACGCTCGCGTCGCCGCCGACGGTGCGCGCGGGGAACAGGTTGCCGCCGAGCTCGGGCAGGATCTCCTCGCCGAAGTCGAGCTTGAAGCCGTGGGTGCCGAGGTCGGTCGCGCGCCGGATGCGCGTCTGCCACCACGCGGTCGCGCCGGGCGCGGTGAAGTCGATCATGCCGCCCGGCCCGTTCTGCCAGGGGAACGCGATCGGGATGCCGACGTCGTCGGTGACCAGGTAGCCGCGATCGGCGGCCTCCCCGTAGTCCGCGGCGGTCGCCGGGCCGGTGCCGATGTACGGCGTCGACCACAGCAGCACGTGGTAGCCGCGGGCCTCGAGGTCGGTGATGAGCGCCGCGGCGTCGGCGTAGCGCGCCGGATCGAACTCGAACGTGTTGTAGGCGGTCTGCCACGGGTTATCGATCCACACCGTGCTGCCCGGGATGCCGAGGTCGCGCATCGCCTGGACGTCGGCGAGGACATCGGCGCGGGTGCCGACGTTGCGCCACTGCATCGGCGCGAACGCCCAGCGCGGCGGCACCGCCGGCGGCGCGGTGAGCGCGGTGTACGCGCGGACCAGCGCGAGCGCGGTGCCGGGGATCGCGGGATCGCCGCTGACGAACAGGTGCGCGGCGAGCGGGCCGCGCGCGGGCAGCGTGAAGGTCGCGAGCATCGCGGTCGGGCGGGTCGCGCCGACGTCGAACGCGCCCGGGCGGCGATCGGCGACGAACACGCCGGCGCCGCGCGCGGGCCACAGCGCGAGCGGCACCGGCGCGTGGGTCTCGTTGAGGCCGGACGCGTAGGTGTCGTCGACGCGCAGCTGCATCTCGACGATCTGCCCGGCGGCGTTGGCGCCGGTGCCGACCTCGCCGAACCCGAACTGCGGCTCGTCGGGCGTGCGCGGCAGCACCAGCCGCATCAGCACCGCGCCGGGCACGTGGCTGGCGTCGAGCTCGAGCAGCGCGCCGGTGCCATCGGCGCCGAGCCGCAGCCGCGTGCCGTCGTCGAGCACGAACCAGTCGCCATCGAGCGCGACCGCGCGGGTCGGCGCGTGCCACGTGACATCCGGATCACGATCGCGCGGATCGTAGTAGTGCGTCGGATCGACCTCGGCGACCGTGCCGATCTCGACGAACGCCGTCTGATCGAGCGGCACCGGCGCGTCGACGCGGATCGCCAGCGGGTCGCTCTTCAGGATGACGGGGCCGACCGCGAGCTCCGCGGGCGGCGGAGTTGATGATGCGTCACAGCTCGCGATCGCGAGCAGCAGGAAGGGCGCGATCGCCGCGCGCTTGCATGACCCCGGCCACATGGGCCAGATTCTGGCCTATCCGGGGTGGTGCCGTCGCGCAATGCGCGGCGCGTGCTCGGTGTTGATCGAGGGTAGGCGGCGCGTGCCGCTGCGGAGACGACCTATGAAGCGATTCCTTGGACTGTTCCTGATGGTGACCCTGGTGGGTGCGGCGACGGGCGCGGTTGCCGACGACGC
>JAIOQA010000146.1 GCA_021413675.1 Deltaproteobacteria bacterium
GCGCCGGGGGCCGCACTGCCGCTACCCGCGCTCGGCGCCGCGCTGCCGCTGCCCGCGCTACCCGCGCCCGCCTTCGCCGGCGCCGCGGCCGGCGGCGGTGGAATCGGTGCGCGCCGGACCATCACGTTCACGTCCGGGACCGGCACGACACCCGCCGCGCCCGCGTGGGCGAGCTGGATGCCGAGCACCGCGGTGCCCGTGGACTTGTCCGGTGTCAGCGGCGAGGTATCGACCGTCACGCTGCCCGGCGCCGGCGTCTCCGGCTCGGTCTTCGCGGTCATCACGACCTTGCCGGTCGCGGCATCGACGAGCGACACCGTGCCCGGATCCTCGGGCACTCCGACGATCGACGCCATCACGCGGCCGCTCGGCAGCACCGGCTGCGGCTCGACCATCGCGAGATCGTCGACCGGCTTGGCGGTCGAGGTCCGCGCCTCCGCCGACAGCATCGCCTTGGCGCCGGCGGTCGGATCCATCTGGATCGGCACCGACCACATGCGATCGACGCCGGTGCCGCGCGGCAGCCGCGCCATCGCGAAGTAGACCGTGCCGCCGCTGCGATCGAGATCCTTGAAGTGAACGTGGCCGGTGTCGTCGGTCTTCTCGACCATCACCGCGATCTTCTCGTCGGCGCGATACCCGACCAGCATGACCGGCTCGCCGACCGGCGGGGTCTTGCTGAACAGCTCGTCGTAGGTGACGAGGACCTGCAGCTCGCCGCCCGGCACGCTCGGATCCGGGCGCGCCTTGCCGCTCATCTGCCGCGGCTGCGGCCGGCCTGCGCCGCCCGCGGCCATCGGCGGCGGTGCGCCAGTCGCCGAGGTGTCGATCATCGGCACCGTCGACAGCATCACGCGCGCGCCGCCGTTGTCGGGCATCGTCAGCGTGTCCGACGAGACATCGCCGGACGCGCCCTTGATCGTCACCTTGATCGTCGCGCCCGCGGGCACGCCCGGCAACGTGGCGCGACCATCGGGCCCCGTGCGCGCGATGCGCTCGTCGCCGTTGATCGTCACGTGGACGTCGGTGCCCGGCAGGATCTTCGCACTCTCGCCGGCGATGACCTTGACCGACAGCGTGCCGGTCGGCAGCGAGCCATCGGGCAGCATCTGGCCGAGCGCGCTCGCGGGCTGCGCGACGCCGGTCGTCGGCGCGATCGCGCACCCGAGCGCGACCAGCAGCGCGAGGCGCGTCCCGAGGCGCTTCACTCGGCCCTCCGCGCCGCCGCGGCCTTCTTGGCCTTCTTCTTCGCGCGATCATCGCCGAGCTCGCGCCGCGCGCGGACCTCGCGCTCGATCTTGTCGCGGGTCGTCTGCGCCGCGCCGGCCTGGCCGGCCTCGGCCAGATCGATCGCCTTGATGACCTCGATCGCGCGCGCCTTGTACATGTGGATGATCTGCTCGGCGTCTTGGTTGGTCATCTTGCCCAGCTCGCGATCGAACTCGATCTCTTTGATGGCCTTCAGCAGGCTCTTCTTCTCGCGCACCAGGTCGTCCGTCGCGCCGCTCGGGCGCCACCAGGCGAGATCCTCGTCGGCATCGTCGGTCGCCGCGAACGCGGTGCGCCAGAGGAACAGCACCGCGGACACCACCGCGAGCCAGCCCATCATCAGGAACACCATCGCGGGCGACACGCGGAACCGGTAGTGCCAGCCGATGAACGACCAGCCCACGACGTTGCCGGCGGCGGCCATCAGCGTCGGGAGGTGGCGACTCCACCACGGCTCGCGCGCGGCGTCGGGAGGCGCCGGCGCTGCGGCGTCGTCATCCTCCTCGTCGTCGTCATCGGCATCGGGCTTCGCGACCGGCTTGCCGGCGGCCTTGCCCGGCCGCGGCGTCCCGTTCGCGCCCTTCGCCTTCGCGGGGGGCTTCACTGGCGCGGGCGCAGGCGCAGCGTCGACCGCCGCGTCCGCGGCGTCGTCGCCGTCGTCCTTGCCATCATCGACGCGCGCGTCCGCGTCACCGGCGGCGCGAGCCGCGGCCTCTCCCGGATCGGCGTGGGCGGAGCCCGCGTCGTCGTCCGGCTCAGTCGGTGTCGCGGAGCTCGTCATCGAGGCGCTCGGCGTACTCGTCGTCGCCGGTGGAGATCGTGGAGGAGGTGGTCGCGGAGGACTTGGCCAGCGCCGCCGAGCCCGCGCCGACCCAGCGGCGCGCGATCACGAACAGCAGCAGGAGCCCGCCGCCGACCGCGAGGTACGGCAACAGCCAGGACAGCTTCGACCGCGGCACCGCGAGGACGTCCTCGCCGCCGTACGAGTCGATGAACGCGGCGACGACCATGTCGTAGGCCTTGTCGCGCTGCGCGGGGTTCTTGAGATCGACGGTCGCGAGCAGCTGCAGGACCTTCTCGCGGCCCTGCGCGGCGTAGCCGCACTGGCACGAGTACAGCGTCTCGCGCTTGCACGTGCCGCACATGCAGACGAGGTCCTTCATCAGCTTCTCGGCCAGCGCCGGATCCTGCGCCGCCTCGGGCCGCGCCAGGTTCGCGAAGCCGGTGCCCGACTCGTGGCCCATGACCTGGGTCGCCGGGGTCTCGTGCTCCATCGTCGGGCCCTGCTGCGCCTCGTCCGGCGTCGCCGCCGTCGCCGCGCGCACCGCGCCGAAGGTCACGCCGCCGATCGCGAGCAGGATCACCGCGACGTCGGCGAAGCGGCCCGCGCGGGTCCGCGGCCGCGGCGACATCCGATCGACCACCCCCTGCGGGATGAGGCAGATGAACGTGCCGAACGCGAAGATCACGAAGCCGAGCCAGACCCAGTTGATGAGCGGGTTGATGTAGACCCGGAAGTTGGCCTGCTTGTCGTAGATGCCGTCGTTGTCGCCCCAGCCGGTGAGGACGACGTAGATGTCCTCGTCGAGCCGCGAGTGGATCGCGACCTCGGTGGTCTGCTGGCCCTCGCCCTTGTGGAACTTCCACTGCGCGGGCGCGAGGTCGGCGATCTTCTCGTCGCCGCTGTACATGCTGACCTTGGCGGTGATCTCGGTCTTGTTGTCGTCCGACTTGATGTCGAGCGCCTCGTACTTGAACCGGTAGCCGTGGACCGTGAACCAGGCCTTGGTGTCGGCCTCCTTGGCCTTGGCCAGGATGTTCGCCGGCTGCGGGATCGTGATGTCGGTCTGCGTGTCCCACGCCTTGCCGACGAAGCCGAGGAACAGCACCGCGACGCCGAGGTGGATGACGTAGCCGCCGTACTTGCGGCGCTTCGACAGCACCAGGCCGACCAGCGAGGTGATCGGATCGGAGCCGGTCTGACGCCGGCGGACGGACACGCCGCGCCAGAACTCCTGGCCGATGCTCGCGAACGTGAAGGCGATGAGGCCGAAGCACAGGAGCGGGATCGGGACCTCGAAGCGGTCCGCGAAGATCGACGTGTTGATGCGCGAGCTGTCGACGAAGATCGCGAGGCCCGCCATCAGCGCGACCATCGCGCCGGTCGGGATCATGAACTGCTGGTAGAGCCGCTCGCGGGTCGTACGGCGCCAGGCCAGGAGTGGGGCCGCGCCGGTGAGGAACAGCAGGATGAGGCCGAGCGGCGTCATCCAGCGGTTGAAGAACTCGATGCCGACCGACACGCGCTCGCCGTTGAGCGCCTCGGCCATCGTCGGGAACATCGTCGCGAACAGCACGAAGAACGCGCAGCCGAGGAGCAGCCAGTTGTTCAGGAGGAACGCGAACTCGCGCGACATGAACGACTCGAACGTGTTGGTCGAGCGCAGCTTGTTCATGCGGAAGATGAGCAAGCCGAAGGCGACCACCAGCACCGCCGCCATGAACAGCACGAACTGCAGCGCGAGGATGCTGTCCTCGCCGAACGCGTGCACCGACTGCACGATGCCGCTGCGGGTCATGAACGTGCCGAAGATGGTCAGGAAGAAGGTGATGATGACCAGCACCAGGTTCCAGACCTTCATCATCCCGCGCTGCTCCTGGATGATCGCGGAGTGCAGGAACGCGGTCGCCGTGAACCACGGCAGGAGGCCGGCGTTCTCGACCGGGTCCCACGCCCAGTAGCCACCCCAGCCCAGCTCCTCGTACGCCCAGCGACCGCCGAGGATGAGGCCGAAGGACAGGAAGAAGAAGCAGATCATCATCCAGACGCGGACCGAGCCGAGCCACAGATCATCGAGGCGGCCCGAGGCCAGCGCGCCGATGCCGAACGCGAACGGGATCGTCGCCGCGACGAAGCCGATGTAGAGCGACGGCGGGTGGATGACCATCCAGTAGTTCTGGAGCAGCGGGTTGAGGCCCTGGCCATCGACCGGCGGCATCGTCAAGAACGTGCGGAACGGGTCCTTGTTGAAGATCAGCAGCGAGAGGAAGAACAGCTGCACGATCATGATCGTCGCGATGACGTACCCGATCATGTCGCGGTGCCGCTTGTGGTTGATCCGGATCGCCACCGACGAGAAGCCGGCGAGGACCACCACCCAGAACAGCAGCGAGCCGTCGAGCCCGCCCCAGAACGCGGTGACCTTGTACCAGAAGGCCATCGACGTATCGCTCGTGCTCGCGACGTACTTGATCGTGAAGTCGTGACTGAGGAACGCGTAGATGATCATCGCGCCGGCGAGGCCGATCAGCGCGGTGAAGGCATAGAGCCCGTGGACGGAACTCTGGACCAGCCGCCGGTTCTGGCGGACGTTGCCGACGATCCCGGCGACGACGCACCAGGCCGCGGCCAGGTACGACGCCAGGAGCGCGATCGAACCGACGACCGCGACCGGCGATAGCGGAGCGCTGTAGGTTGGGTGCACGAGGGCCTTAGCCGGCCGACCGGGCCAGACCGCCGAGAACACGGCAGCCGAGCGCGGGGATGACCTGAGAGGACGTGGCGAGCATCAGTGGAACTTCGGGTTCTCGGCGAGGGTCTTCTGCGACGCGGCGCCCTCGTACTTCGACGGGCACTTCGCATCGAGCTTGTCCGAGATGAGGACGAACTCGGCGCCCCGCTTCTCCAGGTGACCGGTCGCGATCACCTCGGACTGGTCCGTGAAGTTGTCGGGCTTGGGGCCGCGGTTCTCGACCGCCACCCGCTTGCCGTTCTTCTCCAGCTGGAAGGTCCGGCGGGTCTCCTGGTTCTCGATCCATTCGTGGATCGAGCCGGGCACGACCCAGCCGTGGACCTGGAGCTTCTTGTCCATCAGCGAGTCGGAGTTGGTCGCGAGATCCTTGAGGAGGTCGTCGACCATGCGGTAACTGCCCGAGTTTGCCAGCACCGAGTACACGAGGAAGGTCAGGCCCATGGCCGCGACCCCGATCGTGACGATCAACTTCTTGCGCGTCGTCCGGTTCATGGTTGCCTCCAGACGCTAGCACGGGGCGGGCCAGTGGACGGCGCCCGGGGCGGCGGTGATTTATCGCAGCTACCGAAGCGGAACTGCGGCGGATCGGAACGGTATTCCCTTGATCATCACGGGGCCTGGACTACCCGCCGATGGCGACCATGTGCTTGGTGGGGCCACCGGCCCCCGAAGAAAGAAATTCGTGGCCCGCGCGCTTTGCGCCGAGCGACGCAGCAATTGCGCCTCTGATGTGGTCGTCCGAGCCGCCCGCCCGCAGGACATCGCGCAGCGAGATGGCGTCGTCGTGGCCCAGGCAGGCGTGGAGGTCGCCGGTGGCCGACAGTCGAACCCGGTTGCAGGCATCGCAGAAGTGCTCGGTCATGGCCGAGATGATGCCGACCTCGCGGCGCGGATCCGCCGCCAGGTGCCAGTAGCGCGCGGGGCCGCGCGGCGCCGCGCCGGCGGTCGAGGGCACGAGCGCGCCGAAGCGCGCGGTGACCGCCTCGCGGATCGCCGCGGCGCCGAGCTCGCGCTCCGGTGCGTAGAGCGCGCCGCTCGACATCGGCATGTGCTCGATGAAGCGCATCACGAGGCCGCGGTCCCACGCGAACGCGCACAGCGCCGCGATCTCGTCGTCGTTGACCCCGCGCAGCGCGACCGCGTTGAGCTTCACGCCCAGCCCGGCGGCGCGCGCGGCATCGATGCCCGCGATCACCCGCGCGAGGTCGCCGCGGCGCGTGACCTCGCGGAAGCGATCGGCGTCGACCGTGTCGATCGAGACGTTGAGCTCGGTGAGCCCCGCGGCGCGCAGCGGCGCGGCGAGGTCGGCGAGGATGTGGCCGTTGGTGGTCATCGCCAGCTCGCGGATGCCGGGCGTGCGCGCGAGCATCGCAACCAGGTCGACGAGATCGGCGCGCACGGTGGGCTCGCCGCCGGTGAGACGGATTCGCTCGACACCGCCCTGCGCAAACACTGCGGCGATCCGGGCGAGCTCCTCGAACGTGAGGAGCTCGGCGCGCGGCCGGAACTCGATCTCGTCCGGCATGCAGTAGGTGCAACGGTAGTTGCAGCGGTCGGTCACGGAGATGCGCAGATAGCGGACGGTGCGCAAGAAACGATCGATCAACGGCCCTGCGCCAACGGCAGTGACCGGCGGCGGCGGCGCGCGATCGACGACGGGCAGGTGGATACGTTGCACGGGCATGACAGTTGAGCCCCCACTTGCGGGTACGTCAAGGCGGCCTCACGTTACCGGCCCCCGAGATCCCGCCCGGAGCCACGCTCCCGCCGCGGCGCCGGCGCGTGAACGTCATGGCGACGGCGTATCAACGTCATCGGCTACCTGCGGGCCCCTTACGTGCGGCGGCACACGGTGCTTGCAAGCGAGCCGATCTCCTGGCGTCGACGCGGCGCGCCAAGAGCTGGAAATCGCTTGACAGGTCTCGCAAATACGCGCATGAAACCGCCCAGTAATCCATACCCCTTTCTAGGAGCTTCCATGCAGCATGCTCAGGGCCACAGGCAGGCCCCCGCCACTCGTACCCTCCCCGCGGCCGCTATGGCGCCGCGCTCGGTGCTGGAGGGCCTCTGGGTCCTCCTCGTCGACAACGAGGGCCAGCTCGGCCTTGCCGATGCAGACGGCCGCGTCCCGATGATGGCGCGCGCTGGTGACGATCAGACGTACCTCCTCGGCTTCAAGAACGTCGTCAAGGCGCGCCAGTTCCTGGCCGCGGCTTCGCTCGATGGTGCCGAGCCGCGCATGGTCGTGCGTGGCAACCGCGACGAGATCCTGCGCATCGCGCACGCGGCGCACGTCGCTGGCGTCCTGGTCGACTACGACCCGACGACCGGCGCCTACGCCGCCGCCGCCGAGCTGTGATCGCACGGGCGCGCCTGGCGCGCCGCTGAACGTTTCTCCCGTCCTGCTGTCCGGCTTCCGGACATGCCGCGATCCTGGCGCCCGGCGCCGGGGATCGCCGACGCTCTCGCGATGTCCGAATCCCGGACATCATCGGCGCGGCGTGGCAGGCGATCACCGCGCGGGTGATCGCGGCCCGATCGACGAGGATCGCGCGCCGCTTATCGAAGCGGCTATCGAACCTGACATCGAAGCGCACGCCGGCTCTGCCAAAAATTCGCGTGGAGATCCGCGACTGTCGACGATGCGGGCATGCGATCCCGCTCGCGCCTTGTCCGGCGCTCGCCCGTAGCGCCCAAGACGTCCCGTAGCCCGCGCAAGGCGCCGGCGGCTCCCGCCGTCGCGCCGGTGCCCGGCGCCCTGGCCCACCCCGCCGCGACCCCGGTCGTGAAGTGGGTCGGCGGGAAGACCCGGCTCCTGCCCGAGCTGCGCGCCCGCATGCCCGAGCGGATCGGCCGCTACTACGAGCCGTTCGCGGGCGGCGCCGCGCTGTTCTTCGCGACCCAGCCCGGCCACGCGGTGCTGTCCGACTTCAACCGCGACCTGATCGGCACCTACCGCGCGGTCGCGACCGACGTGGACGCGCTGATGCGCCGCCTCGAGCTGCACCGCAAGGCGCACTCGGACGAGCACTACTACGGCATGCGCGCGCGCTGGAACGACGGCTCGGTGTCGTGGACGCCGGTCGACCGCGCGGCCGCGTTCATCTACCTCAACAAGACCTGCTACAACGGCCTCTGGCGGGTGAACCGCAGCGGCGCGTTCAACGTGCCGGTCGGCCGCTACGTCGAGCCCACGATCTTCTCGAGCGAGGGCCTGCGGGCCGCCGCGGCGGTGCTGGCCTCGGCCGAGCTGCGCTGCGGCGACTTCCGGCGCGCGGTCGACGACGCCGGCAAGGGCGACTTCGTCTACTTCGATCCGCCGTACGACCCGCTGACCAAGACCGCGAACTTCACCAGCTACACCGCCGGCTCGTTCGGCGACGACGATCAGCGCGAGCTGGCCGAGCTGGTGCGCACCCTCGTCGGCCGCGGCTGCCGGGTCATGCTGTCGAACAGCGACACGCCGTTCATCCGCTCGCTCTACAAGGGCCTGCGCGTCGACCGCGTGAGCTGCGCCCGCGCGATCAACAGCAACGCCTCGCGCCGCGGTGCGGTCGACGAGGTCGTCGTCACCGCCGGCTACTGAACCGGGAGGTCCTGGCGGGCGACCGTGCCGCCGGTCCACACGTGGGCCTGGCCGAGTTCGGTGGCGACCGTGTGCGACGCGAACGCATGGGCGCTCACCGCCGTGGGCTGGAACTGCGAGGGCCCCGCGACCGAGGGGACATAGAACACCGCCGGCGTCTCCGCGGGCTGGTGCATGGCCACGCCGCCGTTGCGGTACTCGAGGACGACGATCGCGGTCGCGCCGGCGGGCGCCGCGTGCCACGCCACGGTCAGGCTGTCCTGGCCCGTGGTGAGCGCGTCGATCGTCGTGACCGGCGGCTCCGCGTCGGGCAGCGCGATCGCGGTCCCGTCGCCGTCACCGGAGATCCGCACGACCAGATCGCGCTGGCCGGCGAAGTCGCCCAGGACGATCGCGCCGGACCAGGCGTCGTAGGTCGCGCGTCCGAGGACCTGGCCGCCGCGCTCGACCGTCACGTCCTCGATCCACGCGGTCGGGGTCGAGGGATCGTCGGTGTCGCACGGGATCACGTCAGTCGCGTGGTCCGTCTCGCCGGGCTCGGTCCACAGCCGCGGCGCGCACGCGTCGGGCCGCGCGAGCTCGTAGGCCAGCACGCGGATGGAACCCGACCGGACCACGTCGAGGTGAAGCTCGGGGTGGCTCGTGCAGGCACCGAGCGACAGCACGATCACGACCTTCCCCAGGCTCCACCGCGTGCGCATGAGGCACTCTACCGCGGCACGATCGCGGCGATCCGCGAAATGTGCGGGTCGGGCCGTCCGTGACCGACCGATGTCACGGGACCGGCAGCTGCCGCTCGACCGCCGCGCCGGTCCACACGTGAGCCTGGCCGAAGTCGGTCACGATCGTCGCCGGCGCGGCGTAGGCCTCGACCCGGAACGTGAAGCCCGCGACGTCGCTGGTCCACGGGATCACGACCGGCGCCGGCGCCGGCTGGTGCGTGATCGGCCCGCCGAAGCCGTTGCTCGCCGAGACCCGCACGCTGGCCGCGGCCGGCGTCGCGTGCCAGGTCACGGTCACCGGGCCGCCGTTCTGCACGATGTCGTCGATCACCGGGATCGGCGTCGGCACGTCGGGCAGCGCGAGCGCGATCGTCTGCCCATCGCCGTCGACCTCGACGCGCAGCCCGGTCTGCCCGGCGAACAGGCCGGTGGCGACCGCGCCGTACGGCGCATCGTAGGCCGTGCGCGCCACCAGCTGCGCGCCTTGCATCACGCGGACCTCGCCCAGCCACGCCGTCGGCGTCGCCGGATCGCTGCCGTCGCACGAGACGACGTCGGTCGAGTAGCTGGTCTCGCCGAGCTCGACGAACGGCCGCGGCGGGCACGCGTCGGGCCGCGCGACCTCGTAGGCCATCACGTGGATCTCCTCGCCGGTCCGCACGACATCGAGGTGCAGCTCCGGGGGATCACCGCCGCACGCGGCGATCGACAGCACGGTCACGACGGTCCCCAGGCGCCACCAGGTTTTCATCCACGCAATCTACCGCGCCGCGGCGCGCGGAGCATCGAGCCCGCGCGGCAGCGCCGAGCCCCACGTCGTGGTCCCCGCCGACCACACGTGGACCTGGCCGAGCGCGGTGGCGAGGGTGAGCGGCGGCGCGTACGCGTGAACGTCGACGGCGGTCTGGTCGAGCGCGCCGCGCCAGGGCTGGACGTACGGCGCCGCTTCGATCACGTGGCAGCCCGCCCCACCGAGGACGCCGCGGACCGTGATGAGGGCGCTCGCCAGCTCAGCGGGTCGCGGCCTCGCCGCACGCCGCCAGCAACACCAGGCCCCCGCACCTCACGCTCCGCATCGGTCCACGGTAGCACCGCGCGCGCGGCGCACGTGCTACCTCGATCGCATGCGCGTCGTGAACCTGGCCGAGACCTTCGCCCGCTTCAGCGATCACTGGAGTCCCAAGATCGTCGGCGAGCTCAACGACTGCCACGTGAAGCTGGTGAAGCTCGTGGGCGAGTTCGTGTGGCACGCGCACGCCGCCGAGGACGAGCTGTTCCTGGTGATCGCCGGCACGCTGCGCATGCGCTTCCGCGATCGCGAGGAGATCGTGCGGCCCGGCGAGTTCGTGATCGTCCCGCGCGGAGTCGAGCACATGCCGGTCGCCGACGAGGAGACCCACGTGCTGTTGCTCGAGCCGAAATCCACCGTCAACACCGGCGACGCCGGCGGCGCACGCACCGTGACCGACCTCGATCGGCTCTGAAGACAGGAGAACATCCGATGACCAAGAACACGATCTGCTTGTGGTACGCGCGCGACGCGGAGGAAGCCGCGCGCTTCTACGCCCGGACCTTCCCCGACAGCGCGGTCGGCGCGGTGCGCGAGGCACCGACCGACTTCCCGGGCGGCAAGGCGGGCGACGTCCTGACCGTCGAGTTCACGGTGTGCGGCGTGCGGTGCCTCGCCATCAACGGCGGAGATGCCTTCAAGCAGAGCGAGGCGTTCTCCTTCCAGATCGACACCGACGACCAGGCGGAGACCGACCGCTACTGGGATGCGATCGTCGGCAACGGCGGGGAGGAGAGCGCCTGCGGCTGGTGCAAGGACCGGTGGGGGCTGTCGTGGCAGATCACGCCGCGCGTCCTGACCCAGGCGATGGCCGCGGGCGGCGAGGTCGCGAAGCGCGCGTTCGCGGCGATGATGAAGATGCGGAAGATCGACATCGCCGCCATCGAGGCGGCGGTGCGCGGCTGATGTCCACCCGAACCGCGCCCGCCGCGCTCGCGACCGCGCGCCTCGACCTGCACCGCTGGACGCCCGACGAGGCACCCGACTTCCACGCGATCTGGGGCGACCCGCGGGTCATCTGGTGGGGCGCGTCGGCCTCGGTCGAGCAGAGCCGCGCGACCCTCGAGCGCGTGCGCGGCCGCTGCGCCGGCGACGACGCGCTCGGCTGGTGGGCGATGCGCGATCGCGCGTCGGGCGCGATCGTCGGCAACGTGTGCACCCAGCCGGCGCCGGATCCGCCGGGCGGGGTCGAGATCGGCTGGCACCTCGCGCACGCCCACCAGGGCCGCGGCTACGCGCGCGAGGGCGCGACCGCGCTGATGCAGCACGCGGCGAAGGTCGGGCTGCGCCACCTGGTCGCCACGGTCATCCCGCTCAACTATCCATCGGTCGCGGTCGCGCGCCACCTCGGCATGGACGCGGTCGCGGTGGTGGATCGGCTGGCGGTCGCGCACGTCGTGTTCGCGCGCGAGCTGTAGCGATCGGCTACGGCTTCGGCGCCGGCGCCGGGGTCTCCGCGAACAGCACGGCGCGCGCGGACGGCGGCGTGAGCTCCGAGACCAGGCCGCGATCCGTCATGCGCGGCAGCGGGACCGCGATCGCGGCGTAGGCCCGGCCGGCGACGGTGACCGCGCGCGGTGCGTCGCCGGTCGCGCCGGCCAGGCTGCGCGCGATCTCGGCGGCGTCGCCCGGGTTGGCGCGCGCCGACGACGCGAAGACCTTCTCGCCATCGACGAACGCGACCTCGGCGCCGCTGGTCCGCGCCGCGGCGCGCGCGTCGTCCTCGGTCACGGCGTCGCCGATCACGACCGCGCCGATCACGGTCTCGCCGCCGGGCGCGAGGACGGCGCCGATGCCGAACCGCATGAGCCCGCGCTCGCCGTCGACCCGCGGCTCGGCGATCGCGATCGACCGCTGCAGCGCCACCGCCAGCGACGGCCACGTGGAGCCGCCCTTGCCGTCGCTCCAGCGGCCCGCGACCGGGTTCGCGACGACGT
>JAIOQA010000147.1 GCA_021413675.1 Deltaproteobacteria bacterium
ATCCCGGGCCGCGGCGAGGACGAGAACGCCAAGCCCTGCGACAAGCGGGTGATCGCCGCCAACTGATCAGGCCGTGTGGCACGCTGCCGCCATGCGATACGCGCTGGGACTGATGCTGTTCGTGGCATGCGCGCGGCCCGACATCGATCCTGCGCCGTACGACGAGCCCTGCACCACGCCGCCTGACTCCTGTCCGCAGCCTTACGCGTGCACGCTCGCCAGCACCCTGGTCGGCACCAGCTTGCGCTGCTACGTGCCCTGCGTCCACGACGACGACTGCGGCGATGGGTTCCTGTGCAACGGCGACACCCACCAGGTCAACGACAGCGGCCCGCCGATCGGGTTCTGCTTCCTGGGAACCTGACGTGAAAGGATGACAGCTCCCCGGCGCCACGCGCCGGCGATCGGTGGCACGATCGCCCCGTGATCCGGTTCGATCTGGAGCGGGAGCTGGGGTGCACGGTGGAGCAGGCGTGGCCGCTCGTCGCCGAGCCGGCGCTGATGAACCTGTGGTCGACCGCGCGCATCGAGGCGATCGATCCCGGCGATGGCGGCCACCCGGGCGGCACCGGCGCGATCCGCCGGGTCCACGTGCCGGGCACGCCGCGCGCGGTCTTGACCGAGGTCATCGAGCGCAGCGCGTTTCCATCGCGGCTGCACTACCGCGTGATCGCGGGCGCGCCGATCCGCCACCACCAGGGCGTCATCACGCTCGACCCCACGCCGCGGGGCTGCCACCTGCGCTGGCAGGTCGAGATCGACTTCCTCGTGCCGGGCCTGGGGCTCGTCGTCGAGCGCAGCCTCAAGCGCGGCCTCGACACCAGCCTCGATCGGCTGGTGAAGATCGCCTCGGCGCCGCTGGTCTTCGCGCCGATGCCGCCGCCGCCGACCCGCGACCTCGATGAATCGATCGAGGCGCTGGCGAGCCTGCGCGATGGCGTCGACGCGATCACCGCGAGCCAGCGCGCGATCGCCGACCGCCTGCTCGGCGACGACGACGACCGCGGCCACTTCACGCGGGTCTACGAGTACGTCACCGAGGGCATCACGATCGCCGCCGACGACGATCGCTTCGATCATCCCGGCTGGATCCTGCGGCTGGTGCCGGTGTTCCACGGCATGTTCGCGACCAACCTCGCGCGCCGGCTGGGCAAGTCACCGGGCGAGGTCGAGCCGCACTGGGCCCGCGCCTTCGCGATCACCGAGGGCGCGCGCGCCCGCCGCAAGTCGCGGTTCGAGGCGGCGATGCTCGCGGTGTTCGCCGGCATGCGCGCGCACATCGAGGGCGATCTGCCGCGCACGCTCGCGACCGTCTATCGCCACTACGCCGGGCGCTGCGACTACGTCCGCTTCCGCCCCGACTACCTGCGCATGGCCCAGGTGTTCACCGCCGCTGGCGATCGGTTCATGGCGTCGTGGCCGCGCCGGACCTGGACGCCGCGCGCGCGGTTCTTCGACGCGGTCACGCCCGATGCGCTGCGCCACCAGCTCATCGACCGTACCTTCTATCCGATCACGCGCGAGCGGCGGAAGGCGTTCGAGCGCGGGCAAGCCCTGGCGCGGCAGCCCGCGCCCGGTTGATACTCGTGCGGCTTGCGCCGCGATCGCGATCCCACTGATGTCGTGGCGGATACGGTCGTCGCCGGCGACACCGATCGCGATGGCGCCCCGGTGGCCATGCTCCGCCCGTCGGCCTCGACCGTGGTGCCCGACGACTACCCGACGCTCGTCGCCGTCGCGCCCGAGCACTACGCGATGGACCGCGAGATCGCGCGCGGCGGCATGGGCCGGATCCGGATCGCGCGCGATCGCCGGCTGGGCCGCGAGGTCGCGGTCAAGGAGCTGCTGGTCACGACCGACGTGCTGACGCGTCGCTTCGAGCGCGAGGCGCGGATCACCGCGCAGCTCCAGCACCCGTCGATCGTCGCGGTCTACGAGGCCGGCGTCTGGCCGTCGGGCGAGCCGTTCTACGCGATGCGCCTGGTGTCAGGGCGCTCGCTCGACGAGGCCATCGGGCTGGCGACGACGTATCGCGCGCGCGTGGCGCTGGTCCCGTGCGTGCTCGCGATCGCCGACGCGATGGCCTACGCCCACGGCCTGCAGGTGATCCACCGCGACCTCAAGCCGCGCAACGTGGTGGTCGGCGAGTTCGGCGAGACCGTCGTCATCGACTGGGGTCTCGCCAAGCAGCTCGGCGGCGTCACCGCCACCCTCGATGTCACCGTCCCCGATGACGGGACGCGCGGTACCGGCAACGCGAGCCAGTCGGGCGCGGGCGACACCACGCTGGGCGACGTGCTCGGCACGCCGGGCTACATGCCGCCCGAGCAGGCCGCGGGCGAGCCGGTCGACGAGCGCGCCGACGTCTACGCGATCGGCGCGATCCTCTATCACGTGCTCGCCGGTCAGGCGCCATTCGTCGCCGCGAGCAACGCCATGGTGCTCGTCGCGCTGCACGAGGGTCCGCCGCCCCCGCTCGGCGCGCGCGTGCCCGAGGCGCCGCGCGAGCTGGTCGCGATCGTCGAGCGCGCGATGGCGCGCGACCCGGCCGCGCGCTACCCGACCGCGCGCGCGCTGGCCGAGGACCTGCGCCGCTTCCAGAACGGCCAGCTCGTCGGCGCGCACCAGTATTCGGCGCGGCAACTCGCCGCGCGGTGGCTGCGCCGACATCGCACGCTGGTGACCGCGCTCGCGGTCGCGACCGCCGTCGCGCTGGGGATCGGCGGCGTCGCGCTCCGCCGGGTCGTGCGCGCCGAGCGCATCGCGAGCGAGCAGCGCGCACGCGCGCAGACCAACCAGCAGAGCGCCGAGCAGCTCCTGCAGTTCATGCTCGGCGATCTGCGCGCCAAGCTCGCCACCGTGGGCCGGCTCGATCTGCTCGACGACGTCGCGCGGCACGCCATCGGGTACTACGACAGCCGCGGCGAGGATGGCTCGGCGGCGGACCTGGCCCAGGCCGCGACGGCGCGCCGCGCGATCTCGGACGTGGTCGCCAACCGCGGCGACCTGCGCGGCGCGCTGGCCCAGGCCGAGCAGGCGCGCGCGCTCGCGACCCGCGCCGCCGTCCTCGAGCCCGAGGTCACGACCTACCGGCTGCGCGTGGCCCAGGCCACCCTCACCATCGGCGACATCCAGGCGAGCCAGGGCGATCAGTCGGCGTCGCTCGCGACCCACCGTGACGTGCTCGCGATGACCGCGGCGCTGCACGACGCGGCGCCCGACGATCCCGAGCTCGTGCACCTGGAGCTGCTCGCCCACCGCGCCATCGCCGCCAACCTGCAGGCGCGCGGCGACGGCGATGGCGCGCTGGTCGAGCTTCGCGCCGCGCTGGCCCTCGCGGAGCGCGCCGTCGTCAGCACACGCGCGCCCGGCACGGCCGCGAGCCTGGCTGCGGGCGCACGCAAGGATCTGCTGATCGCCCACGCCAGCATCGGCTCGCTGCTGCGCGCCCGCAGCGACGCCGCCGGCGCGCTGGCCGAGTACCGCCTCGCGCTGACGATCGGCGAGGAAGAGTCGGCGCGCGATCCGCTCGACAAGCGCTGGCTCGCCGATCTCGCGACCAGCCATCAGGAAGTCGGCACGGTGCTGCAGGACGGGCACGATCTCGACGGCGCGCTCGCCGAGTTTCGCGCGAGCGCGGCGATCTCCGACCGGCTGCTCGCCCTCGATCCGGCGAACACCAGCTGGCGCACGTCGAGCGGGGTCGTGCACGAGCGGCTCGGCATGGTGCTGTTCGAGCGCCAGGATTTCGCCGGCGCGCTCGCCGAGTTCGCGATCGATCTCGAGATCTCCAAGGCCCTGGCCGCGAGCGATCCGAGCAACACCGAGTGGCAACGCAACCTGTCGGTCTCGCTGAACAAGCGCGGCGACGCGCAGCTGGCCACCGAGGATCTCGACGGTGCGATCGCGTCGTTTCGCGAGGCGCTGGCGATCCGCACCGCGCTGGTCGCGCGCGATCCGAGCAACGCTGGCTGGCGACGCGATCTGTTCTACAGCCACTACAAGCTCGCGGGCGCGTTCGCGAACGACTCGCACCACACCGCCGATGCCCTCACCGAGCTCCAGCTCGCGCTCCAGGTCGCCGAGGACAACGTCAAGCGCTCGCCGACCAACGGCCAGTTCCTGCGCGACGTCGCCGGCACCCACCAGTCGATCGGCGATCTGTACGCCGCGCTCCACGACACCACCGCCGCGCGCGCCGCGTATCAGCGCGGCCTGGCGCTCGCGACGCCGTACCTCACCGGTCCTGCTGCGACCCCGCCGTGGGTGGACCTGGGCGCGAAGCTCCAGGCGCGGCTGGCGGCGCTGCCCTGACGTACCGGGACGCGACGCTACTTCGTCTTCTTCGGCGGATCCGCCGCATCGCCCAGGCCCGCCGGCAGCGCCGGCAGCTCGGTGATCGCCGGCAGCAGGATGATCTCGATGCGGCGGTTGCGCGCGCGGCCGCTGCCGGTCGCGTTGTCGGCCACCGGGTCGTGCTCGCCTTCGCCAGCCGGGATCAGGTTGCTGGCCTTCATGCCGGCCTTGACCAGGAAGCGCGTGACGGTCAGCGCGCGCGCCGTCGAGAGCTCCCAGTTGTCCTTGTAGATCGAGCCCGACAGCGGCGCCGCGTCGGTGTGGCCGACGACGAGGTACCGGCGATCGGGGAACTCCTTGAGGATGAGCCCGACCTGCAGCACGTTGAGCTCGCCGGTCTCGGATAGCTCGGCCTGGCCCGACGGGAACAGCACCTCCGACGGCAGCTCGAGCACGAGGTTGCCGCGCCGCCCCGACACCTTGATCTTGCCGGTGCCGACCATGTCGGAGAACTTCTTCTGGAAGTTCGCGAGCGCGGCGATGCGCTTGTCGCTCTCCTCCTTCGCGGCCTGCGCCGCCTGGAGCGCGGCCTTGCAGTCGGCGGCGGCGCTCGTGGTCTGGGTCAGCTGGGTCTCGGTGTCCTTGGCCTTGCCGGAGAGCGCGGTGACGCTGGCCTGGCACTCGCCGAGCTGCTTGTGATCGATCTCGGCCGCGGCCTTGAAGCCATCGCGCTCGGTCGTCACCGTGCCGAGCGCGTCCTCGGCGTGGATCTTGTCGCCGCGGTAGTTCCACGCGAAGTAGCCACCGGCGCCGGTGCCCGCGGTCATGAGCAGCGCCCACGCCCACAGCCGCACCGGGAACGGCCGCGGCTTCTTGCCGGCCTGCCTCGGCGGTGGCGGCGCGGCGCTCCCCGGCTTCGGGGGCACCATGATCTCACCGCTGTCATCGGGGCGCTTCGCCATCGTCGGATCATCGTAGCGGAAGATCCGGCCGGGCTCGCGCGCCGCGAACCCAGCTTTCTCGACGAGTAGCGAGGCTCACCTCTTCTACCGGCGTGGATCCTTGGTTCAGGGCGTGAAGCTCGCGAGCTCGCGGAGCTCGCGCACGGTCGACGGATCGATCGGCCCGTAGGGGTGCGGGAACAGCTCGCCATCCGCGGCCTCCCAGCGCAGCACCGCGCGCAGATCGCCGATCGCGATCACCAGCACGACGAGATCGTCGACACCGGCGAAGAACCGCGCCGCGGTCCGCGCGACCTGCTCGGGCGCGGACAGGTGGATGAAGCCCTCGCGCGCCAGCGACGGCGGCGCGTACCGGCCGGCCTCGACCGCGCGCGCCCACGTCGCGCGATCGACGATGTGGCAGACGACATCGCCCATGCGCGGCAGCATCGCACAACCTTCGAGCGCGTCTGGCGATCGCGTCTCTGCCGCCACAGCACCGGCAAGCCCCCGAGATCGCAGGGCCACCGCCTGGCATCGCGGCTGCAGTAACTCCGGTCATCATGCGCTCGCTCGTGGTTGCCCTCGCCCTGGTCGCCGCCTCGTCGCTCCCCGCTGCCGCCGACCCGCTCGGCCCCACGCTCGGGACCGAGGCGATGGACGGACCGTACCCGCACGCATTCACCGAGCGCTGCCGCGAGCTGAACGCGGTCGGTCAGGGATCGATCGCCACGGGCACCTGCCGGCGCGTGCGCCGGTTCGCGACCGCCGGCGTGCAGGCCGAGATCCACCGCCTCGGCGACGACAGCTTCGCCGAGTACTACCTGTCGCTGCACACCGCGCAGGGCTGGTTCGTGTCGCCGGTGCCGATCCAGATCGAGACCGAGAGCGGCCACGCCGGCAGCTACGACGAGGGCACGATCGACTCGATCAAGCTCCGCCGCGTCGCGCTCGATCATGATCCGGGCGCGTTCACGGTCACGATCGCCGAGACCTGGCGGACCTACTGCGGCGAGTGCGACGAGGGGCCGCGGGGCCGCGCGCTGCCGCCACCGCGCTACTACGAGACCGCGGCGCTGGTCTGCGGCATCGGCACCGGCGGCACTCCCGCCTGCGCCTCGCCGCTGTACCAGAGCGGCGACCACCCCGCCCCGCCCCGCGTCGTCGCCGGCAAGCTCGCGATCCGCAACACCGACATCGGCGAGCCGACCCCGTTCGGCCAGACCTGGAGCGACCTCGCGGATGGGCTCTACGCCGTCGACCTCTGATTTCTCACCCCGGTCGGTCACATCCCGCGGGTCCCTCCTCCACTGTTCATGCTCAGCAAGACGATTCGCTCCCTGGCGCTCGGCGCCCTCCTGATGTCGGCGGCCTCGGGCTGCAGCCTCCTCGGCAAGAAGTCGCCCGCGGCGGCGGGCGGTGGTGGCGGCGAGACCGCGGCGATCGCGGACAACATGCACGACGCGCCGGTCCACCACCGCGGCGAGACGTTCGCGTTCACCGCCCCGTGCCGCGCGACGGGCTACGCCAAGTTCGACATCCCCGACGGCGAGCCGGTCAAGATCTCGATCACCGGCGAGGGTCCGGAGGGCGCGGGCCTCGGCACCAGCTACCTGCGCTCGACCGGCGGCGCGGTCGACGGCCAGATGAAGGGCGACATCGAGGTCGCGAAGGGGCCGATCGTGTTCGACGTGACCGGCCAGGAGGGCGGCTCGTTCCTGCAGATCACCGAGACCGTGCCCTGCAAGGGCGTCAACGTCAGCGTCACGGTCGAGTAACACGCCGCGCGCGTGTGCGATCGTCGCGCATGTCCTGGCGCGCGACCGACCTGATCCTGGTGCTCCCCGCCAAGGGCGATGTCGAGCGCGACCAGGTCGCCGCCGCGTGGCTCGCAGCCGGCGGCGCGATCGAGCGCCTCGATCGGTTCTGGGAGCCGCCACCGCTCGATGCGCGGCGCGTGCGCCTGTACGGCGCCGACGCGTTCTGCCTCGTGCTCGCGCAGCTCTACGGCCTCGAGCTGCTCGCGCCGCCCGATGATCTGATCGCGGATGTACCCGCGGCGCTCCTGCAGCGCGCGGTCGCGATCACCACGCTCGGCGCCGCGCTGAGCGGACCGTTCCCGCGGTTCGTGAAGCCGCTGATGCCCAAGCAGTTTGCCGCAGGTGTCCATGATCGCGATGCGCTCGCGCGCGTCACCGCCGGCCTGCCCGACGACACCCCGGTGATCGTCAGCGAGGTCGTGACGCTCGACGCCGAGGCGCGATCGTTCGTGCTCGACGGCCGCGTGGTGACGACCGCGATCTACGCCGGCGCCGGCGATGTCTCCGCGGCCGCGGCGCTCGCGACCGCGATCGCCGCGCTGCCCGCGGTGCCGCGCACGTGCGTCATCGACACGTGCCTCGTGCGCGAGCGCGGCTGGGCGTTCCTCGAGGCCAACGCCGCCTGGGGCGCCGGCCTGAACGGCTGCGATCCGGTCGCGGTGCTGCCATGCCTCGCGGCGGCGACGATCGCGAAGGCGCGCTGAGGCGAGCGAAGCGAGGCGATTCAGGGTCCGGAGGAGATCGGGCTGCGCGTCCTCGCGCGGGCCGATCGATCGAACAAGAGCCTGGAGGCGAAAGCCTCACAGGCGCTGATCGCTACGTCGCGAGCCGGATCGCGGCGCGGACACCGGCGTCGAGAATCGCGTCGGACTCGGCGCGGTCAGGGGTTGCACGCGCGAGCTGCAGCGTCCCGGCGAGGAGCCCGAGGAGCGCCGCGGCGTCAGCGCGGGTCACCGCGGTACCTCGACGCGAGGCGAGCCACGCTGCGATCGCGTCGAGGGTCGCCGCGTTGTGCGACGCGAAGGCGCTTCGCGTTCCGCGCGGGTGCCGCGCGACCTCCGAGGCCAACGACGCGACCGGGCATCCCGTTCCCGCCGCGTCGCGGTGTTCGGGGCTCAGGTAGGCGCGAACCACCACCTCCAGGTCGGCGCCACGGAGCGTCTGCTCGAGGGCCTCGTGCCGCGCGTCGAGCGAACGAAGCAGGGCCTCGCGGACCAGCGCCTCCTTCGATTTGAAGTGGGTGTAGAACGTGCCGACCGTCAAGTCGGCCTCGGCCATGATCTTCGCAAGCCCGACGGCGGCGATGCCGTGCTCGCGGAAGAGGCGCGACGCGGCATCCAGGATCCGCTCACGGGCCGCGTCGTTGTGTTCCGGGGCGTAGCGCATCGGTGCAACCTGTCCTCACGTCACCTTGATCACGACCTTACCTTTCGCTCGCCCGGTTTCGACGTAGGCGAGCGCCTCATTCGTCGACTGGAAAGCAAAGACCTTGTCCACCACCGGGCGAACGGCGCCGGCCTCGATCAGCGCGGCGATCCGCCCTAGCTGGTCGCCGCTCGCCTTCATGAAGAGAAACGAATACGTGGTGTCGTGACGCTTCGCCCTTCGCCGCGTACCGAAGCTCAGCAGCCGCGTGAACAGCCGCACGAACCAGGCCGCGCCGATCTCCTTCGCGAAGTCCGGGTCGGGCGGACCCGAGATCGAGACCAGGCGTCCGCCGGGTCGCAGCACGCGCAGCGACTTCTCGAGCGCCTTGCCATCCTGGCTGTGCAACACCAGATCGTAGCCGCTCAGCCTGGCCTCGAAATCTTCCGTCTTGTAGTCGACGATGACGTCCGCACCGAGCCCGCGAACCATGTCGACGTTCGACGTGCTGGTCGTGGTCGCGACCGTGGCACCCAGGTGCTTCGCCAGCTGAATGGCAAACGTGCCCACACCGCCCGAACCCGCCTGAATGAAGACCTTCTGCCCTGCGGCCAGCTGCCCTCGTTCGACGAGCGCCTGCCACGCGGTCAAGCCCACGAGCGGAATCGATGCCGCCTCCTCCATCGTGAGGTTCTTCGGCTTCAGCGCCAGGTCGTTCTCCTGGACGGCGATGAGCTCCGCGAACGTGCCGATGCGATGGTCGGAAGGTCGCGCGTAGACTTCGTCGCCCGGCTTGAAGCGCGTCACCCGCGCGCCGACACGAACCACGACTCCGGCCACGTCGTGCCCCAGCACGAACGGTACGCGATAGGGCAGGATGAGCTTGAACTCACCGCTCCGCAGTTTCGAATCCAGCAGGTTCACACCGGCGGCATGGACCTGGACGAGCACATCGTCCGCGCGCACCTCCGGGTCTGGGAGCTCACCCGCCCGTAGCGCGACCTTGCTGCCATAGCGATCCAGGATGAATGCTCTCATCGAGTTTGCCCTTCTCGGCTCACGTCACACCTCGCGCCGGCAGCGCGAACCGCGGTCTGCCGAGCACGCGCGTCGCCAGCCGCGACGCGAACCGCCGCGTCACGAAGCGCACGAAGAAGCACGACAGCTTGTTGAACAGGCCGGGCTCGACCGTGCGCTTGCCGCGCAGCATCGCGCGGACCGCAGCGTGCGCCACGAACTCCGCGCTCTTCGTCGACGCGTTCGCGATCCACGAGTAGTCGCCCCCACCGGAGGCGGCGTGGAACGCGGTCTCGGTGCCGCCCGGGCAGATGCAGGTCACCGACAGCGGCGTGCCGCGGTGCTCGTCATGCAGGCCCTCGCTGAAGTTGCGGACGAACGCCTTCGACGCGGCGTACAGCGCCATGTTCGGCACCGCCTGATACGCGCCTGTCGATGCGATGTTCACCACGTGCGCGGGTCTGGTGACGGCCTTGTGCGCGTCGACGAAGCACCGCGTGAGCGCGACGAGCGAGGTCACGTTGAGCTGGACGAGCTCCGCGTCGCGCGCCCAGTCGACCTCGTCGAACCGGCGGAAGTAGCCGAACCCGGCGTTGTTGATCAGGATGTCGACCGGACCGCTGGCGATCGCGGCGTCCCACTGGCGGCGCTCATGGCTTCACTCCACTCGACGCCGCGATGCGCGCGTCGAGCCTCAAGTCCTTCCGGATCCCCGCGTCGACCAACCAGGGCGCGAATCGGCGAAGCAGCTGCAAGGTCGAGACGCGTCCGACCGGGTATCGCAGTTTCGGGCGAGCCGCAGTTGCGGCCTTGAGCACGACCGCGGCGACGGCCTCCGGCGCGTCGCCCGCGGCGACGACCTCCAGGTACCGCTTGTTGAGGGCGGCACGAGTCGCCTCGTACGCGTCGATCTTCGCGTCGGGCTCGAGCAGGTTCGCGTCGAACGGTGTCTTCGTGACATAGGGTTCGATGACGACGACGCGAACACCACGGGTCCGCAGCTCGTGGTCGAGCGACTCGGAATAGCCCTCGAGCGCGTGCTTCGATGCCGAATAGATCGCCATGTACGGCATGGGAGCGATGCCGAGCCCGGAGCCCATGTTGAGGATGCGACCAGCGCCCTGGCGCCGCATGTGCGGCACCACCGCGCGCGTCATCCGCACGGTGCCGAAGAAGTTCGTGTCGAAGATCGCCTGGGCCTGCGCGACCGAGCTCTCTTCGTCTCCGGCGAGACCGACGCCGAAGCCGGCGTTGTTCACGAGCAAGTCGATGCGGCCGGCGCGTCGCAGCACGTCACCGACCACGGCCTCGACCGACGCGTCGCTCGTCACGTCCAGCGCCAGCATCTCGAACGCCGCCTTCGCCGCCGCGGCGCCGCGTCGGCTCGTCCCGTAGACGGTGAAGCCGGCCCCCACCAGTCGTTCCGCCGTGGCGAGGCCGATGCCCGATGATGCGCCGGTGACCAGCGCTACTTTGCCGTTCATGGTGAACCCTCTCTCCGAGCGTGCGCGTGACGACGCGGGGCGAAAGTGCCGGGCGCTTCGTCATTGCAGTATAGTCATACTGCCATATCGATGACGGCGCAAGGGGGGCGAACGGCCTCCCGGAGCGGCCCACGCCACCTCCCGTGGTACACTCGTGGACTCCTCGCACAACGTGCACCGGTCCGCCGAACCGGAACCAAGTCGGCCCGAATGTCCCACCTGGACGCGCGCACGCACTGGACCGACACGCTTCTTCTCATCCTTCGAGACCCCGAACCATCGCGGCACCAGCCCGCGGCTCGCCTGCTCGAGCTGTTCGCCGATCGATCTCGCGGCGCGGCGATCGAAGCGATCGCGGTCGACGACACCCGTGATGACTGGGTGCGGATCTACGCGCTGCGTGCGATGCATCGGCGCGCGGTCCCGCTCTCGCTGCCCGGCCTGACATCCTTGCTGACCGAGTTCGAGCACCGGCCGACGAGCACCGCCCGGCACAGCGGGTTCGCGAGCGACGACAACGTGCTCCTCCTCGTCGGCCTGGCGATCGATGCCGCGCACGACGCGGCGATCCGCGAGTTCCTGGCGAGCCTGGCGCCGACGGTCGCGCGTGACCTGCTCTGTACGGAGGCCACCAGCGCGGTGCGGTTGTCCCCGCCGCTCCGTGATCTCGTGTACCAGCGTTGCGTCGACAGCGGCGCGCTCGATGACGAGCTCGCGTGGCACACCCTCGACCGCCCCGAGTCCCGTGCGCGGGTGCCCGATGGTTCCGGCGGCGGGGTCGAGCGGCTGCGGGCCGCGTCGCGCCGGTTGAATGGCGAGGCGATCGCGGCGATCCAGCGAGAACGGCCCGGGTTGTTCGCCGCGGCGATCGAGCAACTCGCGCTGCCGCTCGACGTGCTGCGCGCGCACGCGTCCAGCGAGCGGCTGATGGCCCTCGCGAGGCAACGGCTGCGGGACTTCGACGAAAAGCGCCGTCCCGCGCGGGCCGCGTGGGCCGCCGTCCGCATCCTGGCGAGCGAGCCTGGTGCGGTCGAGACCCTCGATGCGATGTGCGCCGACGTCACGCTGGCCCCTGCGCTCCGCCAGGCCGCCGCGGCCCAGCGCGCCACCTGCCTTCCAGCACCGGACTTCGGGCAACTTCCGCGCGCGGGCATCGCGACGTCCCTGCGCTGGCTCCGGGATCCGGCCCCCGCGAACCGCGCGTTGCTGGCGTGGGCGTCCGAGAGTGACGTGCCCGCGTTCCGGTACGCCGGCGCGAGCGGACTCCTCGCGCTCGACGGCTACGTGGCCCACGCCGACCTGATCGATCGCCTGGCGCGAGGCGCCGAGCCCCTGGTGAGGATGGTCGCGCTCGGAGCCCAGGCCGCGAGCGGCAGCGCGGCAGCGCTCACCGCGCTCGTGGAGACCGCGCGCTCGAGCGACCACGTCGTCGTGCGGGCCCGTGCGATGCGCAGCCTCGCGGCGCTCGCGACCCGCCCGATCAACTTCGACGAGCTGTGCCAGCAGCTGCTGCGGGAGGAGCCCGCGAGCTACGACTCGTACTACACGCCACTCGCGTCGGAGGCGGCGCTCGGCCTCGCGCGGCATCCCGCCACGTCCGAGTCAGGCGCACTCGACGCGCTCGTGGACGCCGCCCTGGCGATCCGACACGACGACGAGTGGTGGGCGATCGCCGCCGCGATTTCGTCGTGGCTCGATGGGACGGAGGCGGCGATCAACCCGGTCTGGTACTGGACCTTCCTCTACCCGGCGGATCGCGCTGGCGCCGCGTAGCTCGACGACGCGCCCGTAGCGCTACTTCGCCGCTGGCTTCGCGGTCGCGCCCTGCGGGCCCATCGTGGCCATCGCGTCGAACTGCGCGTCCTCGAGGTTGTCGAGCAGGCGCTTGGTCACGAGGCGGACCAGGAAGAAGCTGAACTCGGGCTTCTGGTAGAAGAGCTGGAAGACGACGTCCTGGGTGACGCAGTAGAGATCGCAGTCGCCCTCGCAGACCGCGGTCGCGGTGCGCTCCTTGTCCACGGACAACAGGCCGATCTCGCCGAAGACGTCGCCGTCGCGCAGGAGCTTGTCGATCTCGCGCAGGCGCACGCGCCCCGATTGCAGGAAGTACATGCGATCGCCGCGGTCGCCGACGCTGAACAGGATGTCGCCGTCCTTGTGGCGCTCGTGCTTCATGAACGGCAGGAGCGGCTCGATCTTGAAGTCGCCCCTGGCCGCGGCCTTCACGCGCGTGATCAGCCGCTTCATCTGGATGAAGCGCACGATGTTGAGCGGCAACAGCGACGACTGCAGGATCAGCACCGGGATCACGCCCGCCAGCGCCGTGTACGTGATCATCACGACGTTGGCCGCGATCGCGGTCATGCGCAGCGGGATCATCGTCTTCATGAAGAACGTCAGGAACATCAGCAGCGAGCCGACGTAGCCGATCGCCTGGATCCAGTCCCACTTCATCGAAGCCATGGTACCGGCAGTCGCGATGGCCGGGGCGATTCGCGGCTATCATCGCGCGGTGACGCGCGACTCCCTCACCAGCTTCGGGAGCATGGTCGGCCAGTGGCTGGCATCGGTGCCGCCCGGCGAGGCCGCGACGATCGCGCAGGCGCCGCGCGACACGATCATCCCCGCGGCGCTCGCCGACACCGGCGGTCGCCGCGCGCTCGACGCGCTCGAGAAGCTGCGGCCCGAGGCGCCGCTGGCGCTGTTCGAGACCCTGGGCCAGGGCGGCATGGGCGTGGTCCGCATGGGCGAGCAGCGCGCGCTCGGCCGGCGGGTCGCGGTGAAGACCCTGCGCGCGGATCGCCGGACCGAGGCAGCCACGCTCGATCTGCTGCGCGAGGCCTGGGTCACCGGCTCGCTCGAGCATCCGAATGTCGTGCCGGTCTACGACATCGAGCTCGACGGCGACGGCAGCCCGATGATCGTGCTGAAGCGCATCGACGGCCACGCGTGGTCGGAGCTGATGGCGGACGCGGCGCGGGTGCGCGAGCGCTTCGGTCACGAGGACCTGCTCGCGTGGAACCTCGACATCCTGATGCAGGTGCTCAACGCGATCCGCTTCGCGCACAGCCGCGGCATCGTGCATCGCGACCTCAAGCCCGACAACGTGATGATCGGCGACTTCGGCGAGGTCTACGTCCTCGACTGGGGCATCGCGGTCGCGCTGCGCGACGACGGCACCGGGCGGCTGCCGCTGGCGAGCGCGGCCACCGAGATGGCGGGCACGCCCTGCTACATGGCGCCCGAGATGCTCGGCGACGAGACCGGGCTCGCGATCACCGAGCGCACCGACATCTACCTCGCGGGCGCGGTGCTCTTCGAGATCCTCACCGGGCGACCGCCGCACGAGGGCGACACCGCGATCGAGGTGATCACCAGCGTGGTCGCGTCGGATCCGCAGCTGCCGGCCGATGTGCCGCCCGAGCTCGCGCGCATCTGCAAGGTCGCGATGGACGCCGACCCCGACGGGCGGTTCGAGAACGCCGAGCAGCTGCGGCTCGCGCTGCGCGGCTACCTGCAGCGGCGCGGCTCCGCGCGCCTGGCCGAGGCCGCGCACCGCCGGCTGGCCGCGCTGCGCGCCGCGGCGACCGCGCCGGGCCCGCACGATCCGGTGCGCCGGCAGGAGCTCTACAACCTGTTCGGCGCGGCGCGCTTCGGCTTCCACGAGGCGCTGTCGGGCTGGCGCGACAACCACGCCGCGCGCGATGGCCTGCGCCAGGCGATCGAGGTGATGGTCGATCACGAGCTCGGCGCCGGCGAGCCGCGCGCCGCCGCCGCGATCCTCGCCGAGCTCGAGGGCCCGCCCGCCGAGCTGGCCGCGCGAGTCACGCGCGGGGTCGAGGAGGCCGGCGTCCGCCAGCGCGCGCTCGAGAAGATCGCGCTCGATCACGACGCCGCGATCGGCACGCGCACGCGCATGTTCGGCACGCTCCTGCTCGGCGTCGGCTTCACGGTGCTGCCGACGATCGCCGCGGTGCGCGAGCCGACCGCGCTGACCAAGAGCAACGCCGGCTGGACGATCTGGTCGGGCGTCTTGCTGCTCGCGGTCGTCGCGTTCGGCGTGTGGGCGCGCCAGACGATGACGCGCACCGCGTTCAACCGGCGCATCTTCCTGACCACGCTGTTCGTGTTCGTCATGCAGGGCGTGCTGTTCCTCGGCGCGTGGCGACTCGACATCGATCCGGTGCGCGCCAGCATCCTGATGATGCTGGGCTGGGCGTCGATCGCCGGGATGGCGACGATCGCGCTCGATCAGCGGCTATGGCCGTGCGCGATCGGCTACGTCGTCGGGTTCGGCGTGGCCGCGAGCTGGCCGGAAACGCGCTTCTGGATGATGGCCGCGACGAACGCGGTGCTCACGGTGAACGCGGTGATCAGCTGGCGGCCCGACGAGCTGTTCCCCAGTGCGGAGGAGCGCGCGGCGCTGAAGCGGTGACGCGCGTCGCGAACGCGGTGATACGCTCGCCGCGATGAGGATCCTCCGCGCCGCGCTCGCTTCGGGACTGTTGCTCGCGAGCGGTGGCGCGCGGGCCTCGGGCACGCAGAGCGTGCAGTGCACCGGCAATCCGGCGGCCGATGGCGCCGCGCTGGTCAAGGCGTTCCACGACATCAACCTCGCCAACGGCGGCGTGATCGTGCTCGCGGAGAAGTGCGTGTACGGGCTCACGTCGCCCGCGCCCGTCGAGGATCTCGGCTTCTGGTTCGGTCCGACCGGGTTGCCGGTGGTCACGTCGACGATCGTGGTCGAGGGCAACGGGTCGACGATCAAGCCGGTGGGGCCTACGAGCGGCGGGGTCCGCCTGATCGCCGTGGCCGGCCCTGCCGGGCAGATCCCCGGCTCGTCACCCGCATACCCGCACGCGGGCAACCTCACGCTGCGTAACCTGACGCTGACCGGCGGCAAGGCGCAGGGCGGCCACGGCGCGTCCAGCGCGGTGCGGAGCGGTGGCGGCGGCGCGGGCCTCGGGGGCGCTGCGTTCGTGCAGGGCTCGCTCACCCTCGACGCGGTGACGATCCGCGAGTGCACGGCGTATGGCGGTAACGGGGGCGTGACGTTTCTCGCCGCAGACCCGACGGGCAACGGCGGTGGCGGTGGCCTCGGCGGCGACGGCGGCGATGGCGGTGGCGGCTTCGCGGGCGCCGGAGCGATCGCGGGCGGTGGGGCGGTCACTGACGCGGCGGGCGCGACGCCGGGCGACTGGGGCACCGCGCCTTCGCCGTGGGGGCTGGGCACGCCGGCGAATGGTCGCGGCGGTGACGCCACGGATCCCGGCGGCGGTTTCGGCGGCGGCGGCGCGTTCGTCAGCGGTGCGCTCGGTGGCGCGGGCGGGGTCGGCGGCGGCGGTGGCGGCTGCACCGATACCGGCGCGTGCACCGGCGGCAACGGCGGTTTCGGCGGCGGCGGCGGCGCAGGCAACGCGATCGACGGCGCGCTCGGCGGCGTCTCGCTGTTCGGCGGTGGCAACGGCGCACCCAACAGCGGCGCGCCTGGCTTCGGCGGCGGGCTCGCCGGCACGTCGGCGAACGGGGCACCCGCTGCGGGCGGCGGCGGCGCGGGCCTGGGTGGCGCGATCTTCGTCCATGGCGGCACGCTCACTGTTCGCAATTCGACGTTCTTGGGCAACGCCGCGCAGGGCGGCGCGGGCGGCACCCTGCGGGCCAACGGGTTCCAGATCCAAGGTAGTGACGGCGGCGCCGGCTATGGCGGCGCGATCTTCGTCCTGAACGGCACCGTCTCGATCGCGAGCTCCACCTTCGACAACAACGTTGTCATTGGTGGCTACGGCGGCGACGGCGCCGTCCCCGGTGCGAATGGCCCGAGCGTCGGCGCGATCTATGCCGCCCACCTCGACCTCGGCGGAGTCCCTGTCGGACCGACGATGGTCACCATCGCGAACACGATCGTCTCGTGGACCTTCGCCCTGGACGCCCCCCCGGCCGCCGATTGCGGGCTCACCGGCGGCGCGATGCTGGTCTCGGGCGACACGAATCTGGTCAAGGTGCCCGGCGAATGCGTGTTCGCCGGCGCGGGCGATCTGACTGGTGTCGACCCCATGTTGACGGCCATCGCCGACAACGGCGGC
>JAIOQA010000082.1 GCA_021413675.1 Deltaproteobacteria bacterium
GCTTCGCGCCCGCGGCCGGAGCCGCGCCCGCGGCCGGAGCCGCCGCCGCACCCTCGGCCGGAGCCGCCGCCGCGTCCGCGGCCGGGGTCTTGTCCTCTTCCGGCGCGGCGCAGGTCACGACCGCCTGATGCTGGCCGGTCACGCTGGTGACGCCGGCCGGCAGGGTCAGGTCGGAGACGTGGAACACGTCGGTGATGTCGAGCGGCGAGACGTCGACCGTCACCTTCACCGGCAGCTCGGCCGGCGTGGCGCGCAGCAGGATCGAGCGCAGCGCGATGCGGATCTGACCGCCCTCGATCGCGCCCTTCGGCTTGCCGACGAACTCGAGCGGCACCTCGGCGGTGACCGGCTTCTTCGGGTCGATGACCATGAAGTCGACGTGGGTCACGTCGCGGCGCAGCGGGTGGACCTGGTACTCCTTGAGGAGCGCGGTCAGGTGGCGCTCGGCCTTGCCCTCCTCGACGACGGTGACGTCGAGGACGGTGTTCTGCTTGCGGACCGGGTCGAGCGCCGCCTTCAGCGCCTTGACGTTGACGGTGATCGCGAGCGGCTCGACCTTGCCGTCGGTCGAGGCGCCGTAGCAGACCCCAGGGACCTGACCCGCGGCGCGCAGCACGCGAGCGGGGCCCTTGCCAGTAGACGAGCGAGCGTTGACGGTGAGCTTTCCGACTTCCATTGCAGTTCTCCGAGACTCAAGTACGGCGGGTGGGGCTACTACTACATGAAGAGCGAGCTGATCGAGTCGCCGTGGTGAATTCGCTTGATGGCTTCGCCCAGGAGCCGGCCGACCGAGCGGACCCGCACCTTGTTGCACTGCTGACCCACGTCCGACAGCGGGATCGTGTTGGTCACGACCACGTGCTGGAGCGGGGATTCGGTGATGCGCTGCACCGCGCGGCCCGAGAAGACCGCGTGGGACGCGCACGCCGACACCGAGGCGGCGCCGGCTTCCATGATCGCGACCGCGGCGTGCGTGAGCGTGCCGGCGGTGTCGATGATGTCGTCGACGATGACGGCGCGCTTGCCCTTCACGTCGCCGACGATGTTCATGACCTCGGACACGTTGGGCGCCGGGCGGCGCTTGTCGATGATCGCGAGGGTCGAGCCGAGGCGCTTCGAGAACGCGCGCGCGCGCTCGACGCCGCCGGCGTCCGGCGACACGACGACCGTGGAGTCGCCGCCGTAGCCGAGGATGCGGAGCTCCTCGATCATGACCGGCATCGCGAACAGGTGGTCGAACGGGATGTCGAAGAAGCCCTGGATCTGACCGGCGTGCAGGTCCATCGCGAGCGCGCGATCGGCGCCGGCGGCCGAGATCAGGTTGGCGCAGAGCTTGGCGGTGATCGGCGTGCGCGGCTTGGCCTTGCGGTCCTGCCGGGCGTAGCCGAAGTACGGGATGATCGCGACGATGCTGCCGGCCGAGGCGCGCTTCAGCGCGTCGACCATGATCAGCAGCTCCATCAGCGACTGGTTCACCGGCGTACAGGTCGGCTGCACGACGAAGCAGTTCACGCCGCGGACGTTCTCGCCGATCTCGACGTAGATCTCACCGTCGGAGAAGTGCGTGACGTCGGACCGCCCGAGGGGGATCTCGACGAACTTGCAGATCTCCTCCGCCAGCGCCCGGTTGGCGTTGCCCGTGAAAATGGAGATCGACTTCAGCACCGAGGTAGCTCCTGGGAAGCGGCGATCTACCGCTCCTGCATGAGGAAATCAACCAAAAACCGAGTCTTACGGCGGAACTGACGCGTACGGGCGGGCCGGCTAGGGCAGCGACAAGCCAAGGGTCCTGGCCGTGGCCAGGAGCCGCTCCACGTCGGGCGCTGGCAGCTCCAGCGCCTCTTCGACCAGCAGAACCGCCACGCCGTCGTCGATGCGGTAGCGCAGGCGGGAGGCCGGGCAGAGGAGGAAGCCCGCGGCCTCGTCGTCACCGGTCTCGCCCTTCGGGAAGTACACGAGCGGCGCCTTCGATTTCGGACACACGAGGATGTCGAGGAGATCGGGGGCGAGCATCGGGTGCGTACTCAACCCGGCGGGGGGCTCGGTGTCAATGGCGGCCGCCGGTTCATGCCGGATCCCGATCCCCCGCACGCCGGGGGCCGAAACGCCAAACGGCCCGGAGTCGCCTCCGGGCCGCCTGTCCATCCGCCAGTTACCTGGCGGCGGGTCTCACTCGCCGAGCTGCGAGATGAGCTTGAACTCGACGCGGCGGTTCTTGGCCTTGCCCGCGGCGGTCTTGTTGTCGGCGACGGGCACGGTGTCGCCGTAGCCCTTCGCCACGACGCGGTCGTCGGCGATGCCGGCGGTCACGAAGTACGCCTTCACCGAGTCGGCGCGAGCCTGCGAGAGCGCGGTGTTGTCCGCGAACTTCGAGCCCTTGCCCAGCGGCGCGTTGTCGGTGTGGCCCTGGACCTCGAGCTTCAGGTCCGGGTAGTCCTTCAGGATCTTGATCGCCGCATCGAGCGTGCCGTTCGAGGTCTTGAGGAGCTCGGCCGAGCCGGTCTTGAAGTTGATGCCCTTGATGGCGCCCGTGAACTTCTGGACGGCCTTCGGCACCTCGTCGGGGCAACCGTCGTCGTCCTGGAAGCCGTTCTTGGTCTCCGGCTGATCGCCGCACTTGTCGGCGGCGTCGAGCACGCCGTCCTTGTCGTTGTCCGGATCGGGGCAGCCGTCCTCGTCCTCGAAGCCGTCCTTGTCCTCGGCGTCGGTCGGGCACTTGTCAGCCGCGTCGGGCAGACCATCGTTGTCGTTGTCCGGATCGGGGCAGCCGTCCTCGTCCTGGAAGCCGTCGGCGTCCTCGGCCTCGGTCGGGCACTTGTCGGCGGCGTCGAGCACGCCGTCCTTGTCGTTGTCCGGATCGGGGCAGCCGTCCTCGTCCTCGAAGCCGTCCTTGTCCTCGGCGTCGTTGACGCACTTGTCGGTGTCGTCGTTGATGCCGTCACCGTCGGTGTCCTCGGGACCCTTCGGGATCGGCTTCTCGACCGGCTTGGCAGCCGTGCGACCGAACTCCTTGTAGACCGAGAGCAGACCTTCCCAGTCGGTGGTCACGCCCGAGTCCGCCGACGACGGCGGGAACATGAGGCGGCCGTCGACGCGGAGGCCCCAGCCGTTCTGGACGCGCCACTTGAAGCCGACGCCGCCGTAGGCCGCGACGTCGGTGTCCTTGTCGATGACCGACGAGTTGGCCGTCTTGAACAGCGAGAACGCCGCGCCGCCGATGGTGACGAACGGGACGAGCTTGTTGGTCGGGTCGGCCGAGCGGAACTGGGCGATGAGGTGGGCGCGATACGTGGCGGTCCACGCGTCGACGACCGGCGAGCCACGGGTCTCGCTCGGGATGACGCCACCCTCAACCTCGACGCCGAGCATCGTGTTGAAGTAGTAGCCAAGCCGCAGGCCGAAGAGCGCCGAGTTGCTCAGCGAGGTCGGCGTGACCGCACCCGTCGCATCAGGAACACCGAGCTCGTTGGTCTCGTTGAACTTGTGGACACCGGCGGTGATGCCAACTTCGACGTTGGCGTGCGCGGATGGGACCGCCGTGATGCCGGCGGCCCCGAGGGCCGCGCCAGCTGTGAGGAGCGACAATCGGCTGGGGCGCTTCATTGGAGTCTCGATCCTTTCGCGTAGATACTGCCCCAGCGAGCCCCCCGATCGGGACGTGCCAGAGCGTTGCGATGATGCGTGTGTACCGAGGTATGCGGCAAGTTTCCAGCGCTTAGGCCGCCTTTCGCGCGGCCCTCTCGGATCGACGCGTACCCCGCATGACCTGCCAGAGCGTGCCTAACCGCGTGACTTGCCAGCGAAGAAGTCGGGATCGACCGTGAGGCGCTCGGGGATTCGCTCACGCCGCGCGCGCACGAGATCGCGGGTCGCGGTGTAGCGAATCGGCGCGTCGGCGGGCAGCGCGAGGTCCTTCGGCAGATACAAGGTGGCGCACGCGGGCCCGCCCCCGGCCTTGCCGAACAGCTCGTAGAGCGGCGTCGCGTGGATCGCGAAGCCGAGCTCGTTGAGCGCGGCGAGGTACTTCGCGCTGACGCCCTCGGGCACCAGCACGCCGCCCTTCACCTGGCGCGAGTTGCCGGCGTACGCGTGGACCGCGTCGTCGAGATCGATCGGCAGGATGCGATCGCCGCCGATGCCGCCGAGCACGCGGTCGGCGCCGTCGCCCCAGAGGCCGCCAGCGTAGTGCACGAGCATCGGCGGCCGGCCCGCCGGGCGCGCGCCGAAGTGCACGGTGTCGCCGTGGAAGTGGGGATAGATCAGCTCCGCATAGATCCGCGACGCGGGCGGCACCCCGACGGTGTCGGCGGCGAAGGTCACGCCCTCGCGCGAGCTGCGCGGGCTCTTGGGCGTGGTGCCCTGATCGTAGTGGCCGGGCACGGCGTAGGTCAGCACGACCTTGTCGCCGACGACGGCGACGTCGGCCATGCCCTCCCAGCGGTACGGGTTGTCGACGATCTCGAGCGACAGGCCCGCGGCCTCGGCGATCCGATCGAGCAGGCTGCGGTAGTAGTCGGTCTCGGCGCGGCGGTGCGGCAGCATGTGCTGCATGACCGCGCGCAGGCGCCGGCCGTCGAGCGTGATCCACGGGCCGTTGGCGGCGAACACGCGGCCGGTCTCGACGTCGCGCAGGTTGCCGAGGGTCTCGCTTCCGCCGACCGCGCGGATGTCGCCGTACGCGTCGACGTGCAGCTCGCCCTGATCGAGGTAGACGTCGTCGGTCGCGTCGAACTGGTAGATGGCGTCGCCGCCGCACGCGACGATGCCGTCGAGGATCGACAGCCACTCGTCGTAGGCCCGGCGCGGCGAGTACTCGAGATGCGTGATCTCGGACTTGTAGTTGGCGCCGGCCTTGTTACAGGTCGCGGGCACCGGCGCTCGGACGATCAACAGCTCGCCGTAGACGGCGTCGAGGACGGACATGCGCGGCGCACTCTACACAGAAACCCTCGCGGCGGGGATGCGCGCCAGGGCCGAGCGGTGGTCACGTGCTGGCAGCGCGACCTGAACCGCGCATCGGCGATCCGGTGAGGGCGGTTCCTATCGTGACGGGCGCGTGTCGTGGGCGCGCGCGATCGCCGCGACCGCGTCGGCCCACACCGGCGCCGCGTTGAGCGACGGCACCAGCGCGAGGTCCTCACCGCCCTTGGCGCGGAACTGCTCGCGCGCGCGGATGCCGATCTCCTCGAGGGTCTCGAGGCAGTCGGCGACGAACGCCGGGCACACCACCGCCAGGCGCTTCACGCCCTTGGCCGCGAGCTCGTCGAGCACGATGTCCGTGTACGGCTTGATCCACGGCACCTTGCCGAGGCGCGACTGGAACGACACCGACCAGCCGTCGGGGGCGAGCCCGAGGCGCGCGGCGATCGAGCGCGCGGTCGCGTAGCTCTGCGCGCGGTAGCAGTGGCGGTTCGAGGGGCCGACCGCGTCGCAGCAGCTCGCGGCCTTGAGGCAGTGGTTGCCGGTCTCGTCGCTCTTCACGACGTGGCGCTCGGGCAGGCCGTGGAACGAGAACAGCACGTGGTCGGCCGCGAGCGCGGCGATCGCGGGCCGGGCGATCGCGGCCTCGGCGTCGAGGAAGCCAAGGTCGTTCCAGAACGGCGGCACGATGTCGATCGGCGGCACGTTCCACGGCGCGCTGGCGACCCGCATGATCTCCTCGAGCGCGCTGCCGGTCGACGACGACGCGTACTGCGGGAACAGCGGCAGCACGACCAGGCGATCGACCTTGGCGGCGACCAGCGCGTCGAGCCCGTGCTCGATCGACGGGTTGCCGTAGCGCATGCCGAGCTCGACCTTCCAGTCGCCGCCGAGGCGCTCGGCGACCGAGGCGACCAGGTCCTGCGAGTGATAGAGGAGGGGCGAGCCGCGCTTCGGGTCCCAGATCTGCTGGTAGGCGTGGGCCGAGGCCTTGGGCCGCCGCGGCAAGATGATGAGGTTCAAGAGGAAGAACCGGCCCACGCGGTTCATGTCCAGGACCCGGGGATCCGACAGGAACTGGCGCAGGTAGCGCCGCACCGCGGAGGGTGTCGCGTCGTCCGGGGTCCCGAGGTTGACCAGCAAGAGCCCTGTGGCCATGCCGCCTTGTAGCACGCGGCCTTCGCGGGACGCCTGGCTGGGCGGGGCTCGCCGCGGTGCGATGGCGCGCGGGCGGCGCGAATCGGTCAGGTTCGCGGCATCAGCTGATTGACCGCGGCCTCGAGATCCGCGAGCGCGAACGGCTTGGGCAAGTAGGCGGCGGCGCCGACGACGTCGAGCTCGGCCTGGGTGACCTCGAGGCCCGACACGAAGAGGAAGGGCGTGGCGATGCCGGCGGCGCGCGCGGTCCGCGCCACCGCGACCCCGCTGCGCTCGGGCAAGGAAATGTCGCAGATGACCAGGTCGAAGCGATCGGGCCCGAACATCCGTGAGATCAGCTCTTTACCCGACCGCGCCTCGACCACCGCCGCCGACAGCACGCGGAGCATGCTGCACACCGCGGTGCGCACCATGTCGTTGTCCTCGGCCACCAGCACCCTCATCGTTACCCCACACTGTAGCCGCTTCGCGGCGGCGCGTCATGCCTCTCGGAGCCGACCGCGTTACAGCCTCGCGGCACTAATCCGGAGGGCCTGCAGCGATCACGACGGACCGGAAAGTCAAGGCCGGATCGCCGCTGGAAATTCAATATTAAGTGCATGAAAACACAGCGGTTTCGATGGCACGCGACGTGCGTAAAAGAAGCTCGATCAAATGGCGGTCATTCCCTTTGACGTCTGCCCAGCGCGCGGCAATATGACCCCCGATGGCCGGGTATCAGGGTACGGCATTGCCGAAGAAGCTGGGGATCAAGGACGGGCACACCGTGGTGGTGTTGAACGCGCCTGATGGGTTCGAGCGCGCGCTCGATGTGGAGGACTCGGTCAAGGTCTACGGCCAGCTCCGCGCCGCCGCGGTCGATGTCGTGGTCCTGTTCGTGGACCGCGTCGCCGATCTGGAGAAGCAGTTCGGGAAGATCACGTCGCGCATGCACCCCGAGGGCGGGCTCTGGGTGGCGTGGCGCAAGCGCCGGCCGAGCGACATCAGCGAAGACGTCGTGCGCTGCATCGCGCGCGCCGGCGGCATGGTCGACAACAAGGTCACGGACATCGATGACGTGTGGGCCGGCATCCGCCTGGTCGTGCGCGTCGAGAACCGCGACGCGCTGGCGTACCGCGCCATCCCGCCGCTGGTCGCGCTGCGCGAGGTCCGCCGGACCCGCCGGGCGACGATGCCGCGCGCCGCGGGCGCCGGATCGGCGCTGCGCCGCGCGCGCGCCAAGTCCTCACGCTGATCGCGCTTGTCGCCCGCGCCGCCGCGTTGCTAGCGTGCGGTCGATGTGGCTGCTGTTCCATCGGAACGCCAAGACTCGCACCGTCCGCGGTGGCGAGCAGTTCGTCGAGACCTGCCCGGAGTGCGGCGTGCGCGCGACCTTCGTCGAGGTCGAGATCTCCAACAAGATGGGGCTGTTCTTCGTCGACCTGGTCGGCGAGACCCAGCGGGCCTACCGCTGTGGCGCCTGCGGCCAGACCTTCGATCTGAAGGACGAGCCCGACGCCGCGCCTCGCGAGGCGCCGCCGAAATCGCCGAAGGAGCTCGAGCGCGAGCGCCAGGCCGCGGAGCGCGCGCGCCTCGAGGCCGAGCAGGCGCGCGAAGAGGCGGCGCGCGCCCGCAAGGTGGCGGCCGAGACCAGGGCGGTTCGCATCGAGGACGAGCTCGCCGAGCTGAAGAAGCGCATGGGCCGCTGATCAGCGCGCCTCGAGCGCCGCGGTCGCGTCGCGATCGGCGGCGGCGATCGCGGCCCGCAGCGACGGATCGCCGCTGTCGACATAGGCCGCGAACGCCGCGAGCGCGCGGCGCCGCGCGTCGATGTAGCGGGTGAGGGCGCGGGTCCGCTGCGCCAGCGCCTCCGGCATGCGCGGGTCGTCGCCGAGCCCGGCGCGGATCCGATCGAGCGGCGGCAGCATCTCGGTCGTGATCCACTGCGCGAGCTGCGGGTCGGGCACCGGCGGATCGTCGGGCACGCGCTGATCGAAGCGCTGCTCGAGCGCCGCGGTCGCCTCGGTCGCGCCGCGGACATCGACGGGCGGCGCGGCGAGGCTGATCACGGCGGCGGTCATCGCGACGACGCCGGCCGACGTCGCGGCGCGCCGCGCCAGCCCTGGGCGCGCGCCGAGGGCCACGGCCGCGGCGACGCCCGCGAGCGCGCCGCCGATGTGGGCCCACGGATCGACCGCCGCGGGCGCCAGGGCGGCGCCGATCGCGGCGACCGCGAACACCGCCAGGCGGATCGCCGTCACCCGGCGCGGCATCGCGATCGCCGGGCGCGCCAGAGCCAACGCGAGTGCGATCGCTGCGGCGAACAGCGCGCCCGAGGCGCCGACCGAGACCGCGTAGGGTGCGGCGGCGTAGTCGGCCGCCCCGCCGCCGAGCGCGCCCGCCACCAGCACGACGAGCGCGGCCCGCGCGCCGAGCGCGCGCTCGAGCGGCGGGACCACGAGCGCGAGGCCGACGAGGTTCCACAGCAGGTGGAACGCGCCGAGGTGGATGAACGGCGCGATCAGCAGGCGCCAGATCTGGCCGCGCGCCAGCGCCGGCCCGTAGTTGCCGCCGATCGCGATCAGCGCGTCAGCGGTGGGCGCGCGCGCGTCGACGCCGTGGACCGCGGCGGCCGCGAACGCCGCCAGCATCGTCAGCGCCGCGACCACGCTGACCCACGGCACCGCGCCCGGGGGCTGTGCGCGCGGCGCCTGGGGATCGGGCATGCGCGTCGATCGTGCGCGGGCCGATGCGAGGTGGCAAGCGATCGCGCCGGAAGAGCCGCAGGACCGCTTCTCAGGCCGCGGGCACGACCGCGCCGGCGTAGCCCACGACCCGCGCGCGATCACCGAACGCGTCGCCGCTGGTGGCGTAGGCGACCAGCTCGGGCGGGCCGGCGCCCCGCGCGTGCGCGTAGGCCAGCATCGCCGCGGCCGGGCGCGCGCCGCACATCGAGATGTCGTGGCCATCGACGACCGCGAGCAGCTCGCGCGGATCGCCGGTCTCGAGCGCCTCGAGGGCGAGCGCGTCCAGCCGCCGCGCCTCGGGCTCGGGCAGGTAGTGGCTCATGTCCGACGACGCGATCACCAGCGCGTCGGCGTGTTCCCCCGCGACGGCGCGCGCCAGTGCGTGGCCGAGCGCGATGCACTCGTCGGCGTCGAGGTGCCCGACGACGATCGGCACCAGCCGCAGCGCGGGCTGGCGCGCGGCCAGCATCGGCACCAGCACCTCGATCGCGTGCTCCTCGCGGTGCGCCGCGCGATCGAGCTTCGCGCCGCGGATCGCGTGGGCCTCGGTCGCGATGCGCGCGGCGAGCGCCGCGTCGATCGGGATCGCGCCGATCGGCGTCTGCCACGCGCCGTCGGGCCAGATCGAGACGCGCGCGCCCTTGCCGGTGTGGTTCGGGCACAGCACGACCACGACCTCGGGCACGGCGATGCGCCCGAGCACCGCCATCGCCGTCGCGCCCGAGTACACCCAGCCGGCGTGCGGGCACATCGCCGCGATCGCGCGATGCGCCGGTGCGTGCGGCGCGAGCTCGGCCAGCGCGCTCGCGATGTCGCGCGCGGTCCCGGGATAGAAGCGGCCAGCGACCGCGGGCGGGCGAACCTCCATGAGGCGAGGCTACCCCTTTCGGGCGCGCGTGGCCCGCGGCGGCCGGGCGCGGAATCCGCCATCGTGCCGTCCGATCGACTGTGGTAGGCCTTGGGCGTGCGCCTCGCCCATTGCTCGGATCTCCACCTGCTCTCGCTCGACGGGACGCGCTGGCTCGACTTCGCCAACAAGCGCTGGATCGGCGGCGTCAACCTGCTGACCAACCGCGGCCGCCACTATCACACCGAGGCGTTCGAGGACATGGTCGCCGACTTCGCGGTCGCCGGCGTCGACCACGTGGTCTGCACCGGCGACGTCACCAACCTCGCCTTCGAGCAGGAGTTCCGCTACGCGAAGGAGCGCTTCGATCGCATCGGGCTCGGCGCCACCAACGTCACCGTGCTGCCCGGCAACCACGACTCCTACGTGAAGGAGGGCCAGGCCCACTTCGCCGACGTGTTCGCCGACTACACGACGCCCGACCCGGGCTGGGCCTGGGCCGATGGCGAGCCCTGGCCGGTGGTGCGGGTCCGCGGACCGCTCGCGCTCATCGGGCTCACGACCAGCCGCAAGACCCCGTGGTTCACCGCGTACGGCGTGGTCGGTGACGAGCAGCTCGCGCGCCTCGATCAGGTGCTCGGCGACCCTCGGCTGGCCGGCCTGACGCGGGTGGTGGCGATCCACCACCCGCCTGCCGGGAAGCGAGCGCGCAGCAAGATCCGTGGGTTGCGCGATCACGAGGCGTTCGCAGCGGTGATTGCCAGACACGGCGCCGAGCTGGTGCTGCACGGCCACGAGCACCGCGATCTGCGCGAGGAGCTGCCGGTCCCGGGAGGCGCGGTTGCCGTTCTAGGGGTTCCTTCGGGCACCTACCTGGCAGGCGACGCTGATCGGACCGCCCGATATCGGGTCATCGAACTGGACCGCGGCCGGGTGATCTCCCACCACCTGCGGGTGTGGCACCGGGATCGCAAGTGCTTCGACGTAGACGCGGCAGAGCCCGCGCTCACTCGTGCAACCGCATGATTTCAGCGATGTAGCGTTCTGGTGAACGGTGTCGAGAATTTGTCACCAGTACACGCGGAGCGCATCCTAACCATGCGGGTTGACAACGATTTGGCGAATGGGATAACCCGTCCCGTCTCGTGCGCCAAGATTCGCAGCCGGCGGCTCGGCCGGCGGAAGAAGACCTGCTGTGAGCACCCTCTCTGACTCCGACGCGATCCTCGCCAAGGACACCAAGTACGTCATGCGACCCTGGCCTCACCCGCCAGGCGAGCCGGTGATCGTGGCGAAGGCCTCGGGCTGCACGATCACCGACGTGGCTGGCAAGGAGTACCTCGACTTCACCGCCGGGTATTTCGTGAACAACGCGGGGCACTGCCACCCGCGCGTCGTCGAGGCGGCCACCAAGCAGCTCCACCAGGTGCTCCAGGTCTCGGGCAAGCACGGCACGGTCGCGGTGGTGAAGCTGGCCGAGCGGCTGGTCAACCTGCTGCCGGGCAGCGTCAACAAGGCGTTCTTCTCGACCGGCGGCTCGGAGGCCAACGAGTTCGCGATGAAGATCGCGCGTCAGGCCCAGAAGAAGACCGACATCGCGTATCTCGACAACGCGTACCACGGCCTCACCCTCGGCGCGCTCGAGGCGTGCTCGAGCGAGAAGTACCGCGAGACCGCGGGCGTGCCGCTGCCGAACCACACGTTCGCGCTGCCCAACGCCTACTGCTACCGCTGCAAGTTCGGCCCGGCCGCGACCTGCAAGGTCGAGTGCCTCGATGGCGTCGAGGCCAAGCTCGACGCGCGGCCGACCGCCGCGATCCTCGCCGAGCCGATCCAGTCGGTCGGTGGCATCGCGCCGCCGCAGAAGTGGTGGGACCGCCTCGATCGCATCCGCAAGAGCCGCGGCATCCTGCTGATCCTCGACGAGATCCAGACCGGCCTCGGCCGCACCGGCAAGATGTTCGCGCTCGAGCACTACGGCCTCGAGCCCGAGATCATCTCGGCTGGCAAGGGCCTCTCGGGCGGCGTCGGCTCGCTCGGCTGCACGTTCGCGTCGGACGCGCTGGTCGCCAAGTTCTTCGGCGGCACGACCCCGACCTCGGGCGGCAACGCCGTGTCGGCGGCCGCGGGCTACGCGCTCATCGACACGATCGTCGACGAGAAGCTCTGCGAAAACGCGGCCGCGATGGGCCGCTACTTCACCGAGGCGGTCGCCGCGCTCGAGGATCCGTGGGTCGGCGACATCCGGTTCACGGGCCTGCTCGGCGGCGTCGAGCTGGTGAAGGACCGCAGCAGCAAGGAGGTCCTCGGGAAGGCGCAGATCAGCGGCATCCGCGATCGCCTGCACGAGGAGGGCTTCCTCATCACGATCTCGGGCACCTACTCGAACGTCCTGCGGCTCCAGCCGCCGCTGACGATCACCTCGGGTCAGATCGACCAGCTGGTGACCGCCTTGCGCAACACGCTTATCGCCGTCCGTAAAGGCGTGTAGGCTCCGGGCGCCGCCGTATGAACCTCTTCGCCCTCCGCAAGCACATCGACAAGGTGCTCCACCCGCTGGTGGCGGCGATCGCACGCCTGCCGTTCCACGCCAACACGTGGACGCTGATGGGCGGGATGATCGGGCTGCTCGGCGGCATCGTCTTCTTCTACGGCATGTGGTGGCCGGGGCTCGTGCTGCTGATCGTGCGCGGCCTCGTCGACCACATCGATGGCTACAAGGCCCGCAACTTCAACCAGCGCTCGACCTTCGGCGCGGTGATGGATGATGTCGCCGACCGCTGGGTGCTCGGCATCATGTACGCGGGCGGCTGCTTGAACCTCGCGTACGACTACCCGCACGTGCTGATCGTGCTGGGCTTCGGCATCACCGGCTCGCTCTGCAACGTGATCATCAAGCTGTCGATCTACGCCGAGTCGCAGCAGGACATCTGGCGCGAGAAGGGCAAGATCGGCCACCCGGTCGACGTCGTCGGGCTGTTCGGCTCGGCCGAGTTCATCATCTACTTCGGCGCGGGCGCGCTGTTCACGGCGCTGCTCGACGACCCGCGGCCGATGCTGGCGGGCTGCTGGGCGGTCGCGATCATGTCGCACGTGTCACTTCTGCAGCGCGCATTCTTCGCGTGGCGGCGGTATCGCTTCGTCGACCCCGTGGCGCTGGCGGCCGCCGACGAGAGTCGCGCCGAGTCCGCAAGCTGACGACGCGCCTGCCCACGCCCGTCGTCGGAGTACAGCCTCTATGGCCTCGAACCTGAATCCGGCCAACGCCATCACGGCCACGCGTTTCCTGACGCTGCCGCCGTTCGTGTGGGCGATCCACCACGGGTACTACCAGCTCGCCGCGGTCGCGATCATCGTCTGCGGCTTGCTCGACCTCGTCGACGGGGCCGTGGCGCGGCTGTTCAACTGCATCACGCCGTTCGGCGCGGTCTTCGACGCGCTCGCCGACGGCTTCTGCTACGGCTTCTTCATGCTGGTGCTGGTCGGCTACGGCTGGGTGCCGTGGCCGCCGGTCGCGCTGATCATCCTGATGGGCGTGGCCAACACCTGGCTGCGCGCGATCTACGCGCGCCGCGCCGGCAAGACCGTCAACTACCGGTCGTTCGCGATGGAGCGCTGCGTGGCGTTCGCCGCGTACCTGGGCGGGTTCGGCGCGTCGGGCTACATGGTCGACTACTTCTACTGGACGTTCGTCGCGATGATGGCGCTCTCGCTCGTCCACGACGCGAAGCGCATGGCCATCGACCCGGTCGAGGCCGACGACGACGAGCGTGACGCCGGCGCGCCGGTGGCGGTGGTGGCCTGATGATGGCCCCGTCGAGCGAGCACCTGCTCGTCAGCCACGAGGCCTACCGCTGGTTCGTGACGATCGTGACCGGCGGCGCCTCGTCGTACTGGCTGTTCATCGACTCGTTTCGCCTGCGCAAGGCGCTGCGCGCCGATCGATCCAAGGGCGTCGTGCGCGATCAGATCTTCGGCTCGATCGTCGGGCTGACGATCGGGGCGATCGGCGTGCTCGGCGCCGTGCTGTCCCTGTCATGACGATCGAGCGGCAGCCGCTCGCCGTGGTCGAGGACTCGGACCCGGTGGTCGGCGCCGCGCTGGTTGGCGATGGCGAGCAGGCGGCGGCGCGCCATCGACGGCGGCCCGAGGCGCAGGTTGACGGTGCCCCAGTGCACGGGCACCAGCGTGCGCGCGCCGAGGCGCTCGAAGATGTCGAGGGCGCAGTCGGGATCGATGTGGACGCCGCGGTCGTGGGCGCCCTTGCGCCAGCGGTAGTACCAGACCGGCAGCATCCCGCCGATCGGCAGGAGCGAGGCGTCGAGCTGGAAGTCCTTGCCGATCGCGTCGAAGACCGCGTGCTCGGAGAAGTCGACGTCGCCGGCGTGGTGCACGGCGTGGCCCTCGGCCATCGCGACGTAGCCGTTGCACATCGTGGTGTCGGACTTGCGCCAGCGGCCGCCGTCGTGGCGGGTCGGCACGGCGACCAGATCGACGCCGCCGAGATCGATGTGATCGCCGGGCTCGGCCTCGGTCACGCGTGCGAAGCCGAGATCCGCGACGTGGGCGTGGGTGATCACGACCGCGTCGAGCGGGCCGGCGGAGCGCGCGCGGGCGCGGCCGAGCGGGTCGAACAGCAGCCGGCGACCGCCGAGCTCGACGGTCGCGGTGGCGTGACCCAGCCAGGTCACCGACGGTGCGGGCGTCGCGGTTTCGGGCGTCGGCACGTCGTTCGTATAGCATGGCGATCGGTGACTCGCCGAACGCCACGGGAGCTGGTCGCGCGGTGCTGACGCTGTTCGGCATCGGCATCGCGATCGGCGCGATCACCGGCATCCCGATCGGCCCGGTCAACGTCGCGGTCATCGACGCGGCGTACCGTCACACGCTGCGCCGCGCGTTCGCGGTCGGCCTCGGCGGCGCGATCGGCGACTTCCTGTACTCGACCCTCGGCATCGTCGGCATCGGGCCGTACCTGCAGGACTATCCGCTGTTGCCGCGGATCCTCTACGGCCTGTCCGGCGTGGTGCTCATCATCTACGGCGCGATCACGGTGCGCACCCGCCCGGTGACCGCGGTCGGCGCGGAGGCGGCGAAGTCGCCCAAGCCGTCGAAGGAGATGTGGTCGGGCTTCACCGTCGGGCTCGCGCTCATCGTGCTGAACCCGGCGGCGCTCGTCACCTGGGTCGTGATCGTCGGCTCGCACCTCGGCAACGTCGGCGCGCTCGACGGGCTCGCGGCCTCGACCGGCATCTTCATCGGCAGCTTCGCGTGGTTCCTGCTGGTCGCGTGGCTGACCAACCACGGCAAGCGGATCATGGGCGAGAAGGCGGTGTGGATCCCGCGCGTCGTCGGCGTGCTGCTGATCGGCTACGGCTGCTACTCGCTGGTCCGCGGCGTCAGCTACTTCTGGTCGTAGCGCACGCCGACCGCGTTCAGTTGGCGGGCTCGAGCTCCGCGAGCAGCTCACCCAGCGTCTCCTCGAGGCGCACCGCGAGCCGCTTGGGCACCGGCGAGCCGGCCTCGGCGATCAGCGACGACAGCCGGCGCGCGGTCTGCGCGATCGAGCCGCGCAGGCGGTCGCCGCGCTCGGCGGGATCCTCGGGGAACGCGACGTCCTTGAACCGGCGCGCGAGCATCGGCGCCTCGGCGCCCTCGTCGAACGCGGCCTGGTGGATCGTGCGCAGGGTCTCCTCGTCGGCGGCGCCGCGCTCGGTCGCGGTCTTCACGAACTCGACCGCGGCGAGGCTGGGCACCGGCGACTCCATCGCGGCGCGCGAGCGCTCGAGCACCTTGGGCGCCGACGACTCGAGGAAGCGGAAGCTGCCGAGCAGCTTGGCGACCGTCGACGAGCGCAGGTGCAGCTCCTTGCGGCAGTACGCGTCGAAGTCGGTGAAGCCCCACTTGGTCCACGACGACTGGCCCTGGACGCGGGACAGCGCCTCGGCCAGCTCGAGCCAGGTCCGCTTGAAGGCGCGGGCCTTGGCCAGCGTGTCGGCCCGCTCGGGATCGCTGGAGACCGCGAGCATGCGGTCTTCCATCTGGCGATCGGTCTTGGTGATGATCTTCGAGCCCATGTGCCGCGCACCCTACGGCCCCGGTCTGATCCCCGCCGCGACGCACTCAGATTCCTGAGGCGGCGACCTGCGATTTCCGGGAGTTGGGCGAGGCACGGGCCGTGCAACGATGACCCGTGATGCGTCTCCTCCTCGCCCTGTTCGCCATCGTCGGGCTCGCCGCCTGCGATCTGGCCACGAGCACGGCCGACGTCTCGCACGGCGACCCCGGCGCGTTTCCGCTCGAGTGCGCGAGCGATCTCGACTGCGTCGGCGCGTCGTCGACGTGCTGCGAATGCCCTTCGTACGCGCTGCCGACCTCGTCGGGCTGGCAGTCGACCTGCGATCAGGTGATGTGCGATCCGGCGCCGTCGTGCGCGCAGGTCGCGGCGGTGTGCAGCCCGGCCGGGCAGTGCACGCTGGCGTGTCAGCCGATCGCCTGCGACCTGTCGTGCGAGTTCGGGTTCGCGACCGATCCGGCGGGCTGCCAGGTCTGCGCCTGCGCGCCGGCGATCGCGAGCGAGTGCGCGGTCGACGCCGACTGCGCGCGGGTGCCGGCGGACTGCTGCGGCTGCGGCCGCGGCGGCGCCGACACCGCGGTGCCGGTCGGCGAGATCATGAGCCACGCCGACAACCTGGGCTGCACCGGCGGCGCGGCCTGCCCCGAGGTCGATGTTTGCCAGGTCGGGCTGGTCGCGCAGTGCGTGGCCGGTTCATGCGCGCTGGTCGATCCGACCTCGGCGCCGATGCCGCCGCCGTCGGACGCCTGCGGCCGCCCCGATCTGCCGGCCTGCCCGGCCGGGACGCACTGCATGCTCAACACCGCACCGGAGAGCGCCGGAGTCGGTCGATGTGCGCCGTGACACGGGTCCGGTAACCCCGCAGGGCCACACGCGCGTTATACTCGACCACGCATGAGCACCGACGGACCGAAGCCCAGCTCGGGGACCCAGATCGCGGGGTCGTCGAGTTCGACGCCCGAACCGAGCGCCTCGGCGTCGATGCCGGCCGCGGAGACGCCGTCGCTCGTCGGCCAGGTCATCAACGGCCGCTATCGCATCATGCGCAAGCTGGGCGAGGGCGGCATGGGCGAGGTCTACGCCGCCGAGCACGTGCACATCGAGAAGCACGTCGCGATCAAGCTGCTCAAGGCCGAGATCGTGTCGAACAAGGAAGCCGTCGCGCGCTTCCGGCAAGAGGCGCGCTCGGCGTCGTCGATCGGCCACAAGAACATCATCGGCATCGACGACTTCGATCAACTCGCCGACGGCCGCATCTACCTGTGCATGGAGCTGCTCGACGGGCAGCCCCTGAACGATCTCATCCAGCAGCCGCTGCCGCCGGAGCGCCTGCTGAACATCCTGATCCAGACCGGCCACGGCCTCGCCGCCGCGCACGCCAAGGGCATCGTCCACCGCGACATGAAGCCCGAGAACGTGTTCGTCACCGTCGGGCCCAACGGCGAGGACATCCCGAAGCTCCTCGACTTCGGCATCGCGAAGGTCGCGGGCAACGACGGCCAGAACAACCTGACCCGTACCGGCACGATCTTCGGGACGCCGTTCTACATGGCGCCCGAGCAGGCGCTCGGCCAGCAGATCGATGCGCGCGTCGACGTCTACGCGATGGGCGTGATCCTGTACGAGTGCTTCGCGGGCTCGCTGCCGTTCCGCGGTGACTCGTTCATGGGCATCCTCACGCAGCACATCACGACCGAGCCCGAGCCGGTCGTGCAGCGCGCGATGAAGGCCGGCCGCTCGCTGCCGCCGGGCCTCGCCGAGGTCATCGGCAAGGCGATGGCCAAGGATCCCGACAAGCGCTACCGCAACATGGACGAGCTGGTCGCCGCGCTCGTCGAGGTCTATCGCGGCCTCGCTGGCGCCGGCATGAGCACGTACATGCACGCGTTCGGCAACGCGCCGGGCTCGGGCATGGTGCCCATCCCGGGCGCGCCGATGACCGGGCAGATGGGCGCGGTCCCGGGCAGCATGCCCGGCATGCCCGGCATGCAGCACCCGACGCCGCCGCCGATGGGCTACCCCGGCGGCCCGATGGGGCAGCCCGGGCCGGGCATGCAGTATCCGACGCCGTCGCCGTACGCGCCGTCGGGGCCGAACCCGGCGTTCGCCTCGGATGGCTCGTCGGTCGCGATCCCCAAGAAGGGCGGCAAGCTCGGCCTGGTGCTCGCGCTGATCGCCGTGCTGGTGGTCGGCACCGCGGTCACGCTCGCGGTCGTGCTCGGCGGCAAGGAAGAGAGCGGCCAGGTCGGATCGAACGGCACGGGCTCGGCGGGCACGGGGACGGGCTCGGCGGGCACCGGCTCGACGGGGTCGAATGGAGCGGGCACGGGCTCGCAGGTCGCGGGCAACGTCGTGGTCGACGCGGCGACCGGCGCGGTCGCGGGCTCCAACGGCTCGGATGGCTCGAACGCGGGCGCGATCGACGCGGGCGCGATCGTCGGCTCGAACGGCTCGGATGGATCGGGCGCGGTCGACGCGGGCGCGGTCGCGGGCAACGGCTCCGATGGCTCGAACGGCTCGAACGGCTCGAACGGATCCAATGGCTCGAACTCGGGCGGCGCGATCGACGCCGGCACCGCCGAGGTCGCGATCACCGTGCGCGTCGAGGGCAAGGTCCCAGGCGCGTCGGTCTACGAGAAGAACAAGCTGCTCGGCCGCGCGCCCCTCGACGTGCAGGTCGTGGGCGGCGAGGCCCGCAAGCTGACGCTCCGCCTCAAGGGCTATCGCGACGCCTCGATCACGATCGACGGCAAGAACGAGCACGAGATCGTGCCGATGACCAAGGCCGTCACGACGCCGCCGCCCGAAGATCCGATGAAGAAGTACTGCAAGCAGCACCCCGACGAGATCCGCTGCCAGATGACCTAGATCACGACGCACGCGCTGCGCGTGCTTCGTCACCGACGCTGGCAGCCCGGTCGTGCAGACTGACACCCATGAGAATTTGTCCCCAAATTCGAGTTCAGGGTCCGGAGGAGATCGGGACCGTCGTCCTCGACGGGGCCGATCGATCGACGAAGAGCCTGGAGGCGAACGCCTCCCAGGCTCATAGCCGGAATGAGGTAGCCATGCGCAGAACGACGCTCGGTTGGATCATGCAGATTGCGCTCGGCATCGCGGTGCTGGGCGCGGTGGTCGGCTCCGCGCACGACGCGGTCGCGCAGCCGGATCCGCGCGGCCAGGCGCGCGAGCACTACCTCGCGGGCAAGAAGCTCTACGACGCCGGCAGCTACCAGCAGGCGATCGCCGAGTTCACCCAGGCCGATCAGCTCGCGCCGTCGGGCGTGAACGAGTTCAACATCGCGCTGTGCCACGAGAAGCTCGGCAACGCCGCCGACGCGGTCGCGCACTACAAGGCTTACCTCGTCCGGGTTCCGGACGCGTCGAACCGCGCCGTCGTCGAGCAGTCGGTGCAGAAGCTCGAGGCGCAGGTCGCGGCCGCGCAGAAGGCGGCCGACGAGGCGGCGGCGGCGGCGGCCCAGCAGAAGGCGGCGGAGGACGCCGCGGCGGCGAAGCGCGCGGCCGACGAGGCCGCGGCCAAGGCGGCAGCGGATGCCGCGGCCC
>JAIOQA010000083.1 GCA_021413675.1 Deltaproteobacteria bacterium
TCACCAGCTTGCCGCGCCAGCGCGTGGCGCGCGCGCGCGACACCAGCCGCGCGCCGCGCCTCAGGCCGATCACCGTCTGCAACATGCCGCGCCGCACGAGCAGCATGCCGAGCCCGATCCCGATCGCCGCGAGCCCGCCGCCCACCAGCATGACGACGCGCAGGCCGGTCGGCAGCGGCAGCACCAGCGCGCAGATCGGCGCGCCGATCGCCACGCTGGTGAGCCGGAGCCCGACGCTGGCGAGGTTGTAGCGGATCACCGCCGCGATCGCGCGGTTCGGCGTGGTCCGCGTCATCAGCGCGGTCGCCTTGGTCGCCTCGCCGAGCGCGGCGAGCGGCGTCACCGCGTTCACGGCGCGCCCGGTGACCTGCGCGTGGAGCACCTGCAGGTAGCTCGGTCGGCGGCCGCCCGCGCCGAGGAACCCGGACAGCGCGGCGCTGTCGGACGCGGTGATCGCGACCTCGATCGCGATCACGACCGCGAAGCCGGCGCCGATGTCGGCGATCTGCGTCACCAGCTCGTGCGGCCCGACCGACCACACCGTCGCGACCAGCGCCACCGCCGCGATCGCCACCGAGATCGCCGTGACGTAGCCGGTCCACGAGGGCGCGGCGGCGTCCTCGTGCGGTGGCGTCTTCTCGGGCGGCGATGACACGTCAGTAGAGTAAGCAACGATGAGGCCAGCGCCATCGCCGACGGCGACAGCCGGCGGCGACGCCGTCACGTGCAGGAACTGCGCAAGTGCGCAGCGGCCGGGCCGCATCCTGCATCGGGGGCGCGGCGGCGAATCAGGGTCGTGCGGGTGCGCGCCCGACGAGCGCCTGCGCCACACCCCGGATCAGCGGGCGCGACGGGTGAGCGCGATCCGCGGCACCCGTCCGAGGGCGAGCTGCACCCCGACCCGCGCGCCGTCGTAGACGGCGTCCTGGAGCCAGGCCTTGCCGGCCTCCACGTCGACGACCCGTCCGTCGGGCAACAGGCACGTCGGGTCGCGCATCGTGGCGGCCAGCTCGATCAGCTCGCTCCACGCGTCGATCCAGCGCATCTCGATGTCCGCGGACATCGCGTCAGATCGGGACCTGCGCCCACTCGGGCAGCGCGTCGAACTCGGCGTAGTGGACGAGCAGCCGGATCTTGTCGGCGATCGTCGTCGATCGCCCGGCGAACACGCCGAGCGCCTCGCGCGCGACCTCGACCTCGAGGAAGTACGCGAGCCCGGTCGCCGCCTCGAAGTCGCGCGCGAGCACGCCCTCCTCCGGCAGGACCGACACGCACCGCGAGGCCGCCGACCACGGCTGCTGGACGTAGAGCGTCGCGAGCGCGTCGAGCGCGTCGAGCTGCATCACCGCCTCGGCGAGCCGCATCGTCGCGAGCGTCGGAGCCGTGAGGTCGGACATTCCGCCCAGTGTACGCGCGATCGCGCGCCGTCACCCGTCGGCGCGGACCACGATGATCGCGGCGTCGTCGGGCATCGCCCCCGACGGCAGCCGGACCCGCGCGACCAGCGCCGGCCCGATCGCGGCGAGGTCGGGGCCGCGCGCGATCGCCGCGATCGCGTCGCGCGGCGCGTAGGCGAACAGCCCATCCGAGGCGACCACGAGCGTGCCCGCGAGGATCGCGCCGCGCCCGAGCGGCGCGACCCGCGCCCCGCTGCCGAGCAGCGGCTTGCGCGCCTGATCGGCGGTCAGCTCGTCGATCGCGTCGGCGCGGACGATCCAGGCGCCCGAGTCGCCGACGCTCGCGCCCACGACGCCATACCGCGTGACGTGCGCGACGACCGCGGTGCACTGCCCGTGGCCCAGGGCCGCTGGCGCGCGATCGAGGCGGGTCAGGAGGCGCATCCACGCCGCCGCCACGCCGCCGCGCATCCCCTCGGCGACCTCGGCGACGGCCGCGATCACCGCGTCGGCGGCGGTCGCGCCGCTCGAGGTGCCGCCGGCGCCGTCGGCGAGCGCCACGACCAGGCCGTCGGGCACCGCGAAGACCGCGGCGCGATCCTCCCCGGCGCCGCGGGCGGGCGCGCTGGTCAGGCTCCACCGGAAGCCCGCGTGTGCACCCGCGCCGGTCATCGTCCGAGGCTACGCCTGGTCGAGCGCGGTCCGCACCCGGATCGCCAGCTGCTCTGGCGTGTACGGCTTGTCGAGCACCTGCCAGGTGTCGCGCATCACGCGGCTCTCGTCGGCGAAGCCCGAGGTGACGAGCACGCGCAGCTCGGGTCGCAGCGCGCGCAGCGCGATCGCCAGCCGCAGCCCGTTCATCTGCGGCATCGCGTAGTCGGTGAACAGCAGGTGGATCGGCCCGACGTGGCCCTCGGCCACGCGCAGCGCGTCGGCGCCGTCGCGCGCGGTGAGCACGACGTAGCCCAGCTCGGTGAGGATCGTCGTGACCAGCTTGCGCAGCGCGTCCTCGTCCTCGGCGACCAGGATGGTCTCGCCACCCCGCACGACCGCGACCTCGGGCGCCGCCGCGGCCTCGGCGAGCGCGGCGGTCGGCAGGTGGATGACGAACGTCGTGCCCTGGCCGGGCGCGCTGTCGACGTTCACGTACCCGCCGTTCTGGTGGATCACGCCCTGCACCGTCGCGAGCCCGAGGCCGGTGCCGCGGCCGAGGTCCTTGGTCGTGAAGAACGGCTCGAAGATGCGCTCGCGGGTCGCGGCGTCCATGCCCTCGCCGTCGTCGGCGACCGTGATCCGGACGTACTCGCCGCGCGGCACGAGCGCGCCGTCGTGCGCGATCGCCACCCGGTGGGTCGCGATCCGCAGCGCGCCGCCCGATGGCATCGCGTCGCGCGCGTTGGCGGCGAGGTTGAAGAGCACCTGCTCGAGCTCGACCTGGGCGATCCGCGCCGGGCCGGTCGCGGGCGCCGCCTCGAACGCCAGCGCGACGTGGGCGCCGACGAGGCGCGCGAGCAGCGGCATCATCGCCTCGATCACCGCGGCGACGTCGCACGCGTCGGTGGCGGGCTCGCGCCGGCGCGCGAACGTCAGGAGCTGTCGGGTCAGCGCCGCCGCGCGCTCGGCCGCCTCGAGCGTGACGGTGAGGTCGGCGCGGCTGCGATCGTCGGGGCCGAGCCGGCGCATCGCGAGCGAGGTCGCCGTCGTGATGACCGTGAGCAGGTTGTTGAAGTCGTGCGCGATGCCGCCGGCGAGCCGCCCGATGCTCTCGAGCTTGCGGGCCTCGACCAGCGCGCTCTCGAGGCGCTTGCGCTCGGTGATGTCGTGCAGCGTCGCCACCAGCTGCACGATCCGGCCGGCGTCGTCGAACTCGGGGTCGACGTTGACCATCAGCCACACGCGGTCGGCGCGCCGCGGCCGGTACACGCCCATGACCACGTTGCGGACCGGCTTGCCGGTCGCGAGCACCTGCGACATCGGGCGCTGCGCCGCCTCGAACGGCGTGCCGTCCTCGCGCACGATGTTCCAGTCGGGATCGTACGAGGTCTTGCCGCGGTACTGGTCCTCGTCGAGCCCGAGCAGCTCGAGCGCCGCCGGGTTGCACAGCAGCACCTCGGTGCTGGGGCCCTGCACCACCACGCCGACGCGGAGCGCCTCGACGAGCGCGGCGAAGCGATCAGGCATGAGCCAAGAGCGCCGCGGCGGCGAGGTCCGGCGCGGTGACCATGACGTCGTGGGGGGCGTCGAGCCGCGCGAAGCGCCAGCCCTCCGCCTGCGCGCGCGCCGCGAACCCGGCGAGCGGATCGACGCCGAACAGCGCGATCAGCCCGGCGTGCTGCGTGCATTCGAGGTAGCTGCGGGCCAGCCCATCCGGCGCGCCGGCCAGCCGCACCGGCTCGAGCAGCGTCCGCATCGGGTGCGGGTGGCGCCGCGGCGCGACCCACGCGACGTCGGCAGGCGCCGTCACCCCGACGGCGTCGAGCGGCAGCGGCGGGAGCTGCCAGGTCTCGTCGGAGAGCGCGGCCAGCCCCGCGGTCGTGGCCTCGCCCATCGCGCCGCTCGCGGTCTGGCCATCGATCGGCGCCTGGGCGTCGAGGTAGACGAGCGCCTTGAGCCGCGCCGCCTGCCGGCTCGCGACCACGGTCGCGACCGTCCCGCCGTAGCTGTGCCCGACCAGGATCCCGTCGTGCACGTCCTCGTGGACCAGCGTCGCCTCGAGATCGCAGACGTGGGTCTCGAGCCCGATCTCGCGCGACAGCAGGTGGATGCGATCACCGCAGCCGGTGAGGGTGGGCGTCAGCACCTCGTGGCCGGCCGCGCGCAGCCGCGCCGCGACCCGGGCCCAGATCCAGCCGCCGTGAAAGGCGCCGTGCATCAGGATGAAGCAAGCCATCGTCCCCCCTCCGGAGCGAATAGTCCGGCCGGCGCGGCCGAAAGTCGAGGGGGCGGACGTCGAGGGGCGTGAGGACGCGGCCTGCGCGTCCGGAACGAAAACGGCCCGGTGATCCGCTGGATCACCGGGCCTCTTCGTCACGCGCCGAGCGCGCGTGCCCGCGCGTCGGGCACCCGCTCGTACCGCGCCGGCTCGAGCGTGAACCGCCCGCGCCCGTGGGTCAGCCCGCCGAGCGCCCCGGCATAGCCGAAGCTCTCGGCGAGCGGGACCTCCGCCTTCACGATCCGCTCGTCGCCGCGCGCGTCGAGCCCGAGCACGAGCCCGCCGCGCCGACCGATGTCGCCGACCACCGCGCCGACCTCGGCCTCGGGGCACGTGACCTCGAGGTGCATGATCGGCTCGAGCACGGCGATGCCCGCGTCGCTGGCCGCGGCCCGGAAGCCCTGCCGGCCGGCGATCTGGAACGCCATCTCGCTCGAGTCGTTGACGTGGGTCGTGCCGTCGAGCAGCACGACCCGCACGTCGACGATCGGGTACCCGTCGACGACGCCGTCGCTCGCGGCCGCGCGCACGCCGGCCTCGACCCCGCGGATGAACTCGCGCGACAGCGCGCCACCGCGGATGCGGTCCTCGAACACCACGCCGGTGCCGCGCTCGCCCGGGCCGACCTCGAGCACGACGTGCGCGAACTGGCCCGGGCCACCCGACTGCTTGACGTGCCGGTACTCGCGCCGCACCGCGCGGCGCAAGGTCGCGCGGTACGCCACCAGCGGCTTGCCGGTGACGACCTGCACGCGGTGCTCCGTCGCGAGCCGCTCCACCGCGATCTCGAGGTGCAGCTGGCCCATGCCGGCCAGCAGGGTCTGACCGGTGTCGGCGTTGGTCTCGAGGCGCAAGGACGGGTCCGCGCCGACCATGCGACCGAGCGCGACGCCGAGCTTCTCGCGATCGCTCGCGGTCTTCGCCTCGAGCGCCACCCGCACGACCGGATCGGGCGTGCGGATCGCCTCGAGCACCACCGGCGCCTCGGGCGCGCAGACGGTCTCGCCGCTCGCCAGCGGCATGCCGATGATCGCGCCGATCTCGCCCGCTTCCAGCCGATCGACCTCGGTGCGCTCGTCGGCCATGAGCTGGACCAGCCGCCCGATGCGGAGCTTGCGCCCGCCGCGAGCCGCCAGCACGGTCATGCCCTTCTCGAGCGCGCCGCTGTAGACGCGCACGAACGTGAGCTGGCCGTGGTCGTCGTACACGACCTTGAAGGCCAGCGCCGCGAGCGGCGCGTTGGCGGCCGGCGCGCGCCCGGCGATCTCGCCGCGATCGACCGGCGATGGCAGGAGCGTCACCACCGCGTCGAGGAGCGGCTCGACCCCGCGGTACTTGTAGGCCGAGCCCGCGAGCACCGGCACGATCCGCCCGGCCACGGTCGCGCGCCGGAGCGCGCGCCACAGCGCGGCCCCGTCGACGTCGTGGCCGTCGACGATCGCGGCCAGGATCGCGGGATCCTCGTCGGCGCAGACCTCGAGCACGAGCTCGCGCGCGACCTGCAGGTTGTCAGAGAGCGAGGTGAGCGGGGTGGAGACCGGCGCCTGCGGGCCTTCGCCCGTCCAGCGCAGCGCGCGCCGCTCGACCAGATCGATCACGCCGACGAGCGCGCCGTCCTCGTAGAGCGGCACGGTGACGGGCACCGGCCGCGCGCCGAGGCGCGTCGCGATCTCGCGGACGCAGCGATCGAAGTCCGCGCCCGTGCGATCCAGCTTGTTGACGAACACCAGCCGCGGCACGCGGTGGTGATCGGCCTGGCGCCACACGGTCTCGGTCTGCGGCTCGACGCCGGCCACGCCGTCGAGCACGACCACCGCCCCGTCGAGGACGCGCAGCGATCGCTCGACCTCGATCGTGAAGTCGACGTGACCAGGCGTGTCGATGAGGTGGATGCGGTGATCGCGCCAGTCGCACGTGACCGCCGCGGCGAGGATCGTGATCCCGCGCCGCTGCTCGAGCTCGTGCGAATCGGTGTGGGCGGTGCCGTCGTGGACCTCGCCGGCGGTGTGGATGCGGCCGGTGTAGAGCAGGACGCGTTCGGTCAGCGTGGTCTTGCCGGCGTCGACGTGGGCGATGATGCCGAGGTTGCGGATGCGTTCGATATCGGTTCTTCGGGACATGGCTGTTCCATGGCGAGACCGGGAGTTCCGGTCGCGCGGACGAGCGAGAGTGATCCGCCAGGCGGGCCGCGCGAGCCGGCAGGCCTGTCGAGCGGCCCCGTCGACGACGACGGGCCCGATTCCGGACAGACCTCAGCCGGCGACGTGGTCGCCAGAGGGCGGATCGCGGGGTTGGCGATCGCGCATCATCCGCGTCGGAGCGGTCGCGGCGGATCTCGACGAGAGACCGCGCGCGACGGAGGGGTGCTCCGCCGCGGCCTAGCGACGTCCCGGAAACACGGACAGGACGCAGTAATCATGCGCGCGCACGCTCGCCGCCACGTGGGCAGCGGTTGCGCGGGGGAAGCGGAGCTTCGGCATGACGATCCTCGGGCGTCACCCTAGAGTCGCGATCACCGGATGTCAACAACCCATCTCGAAGTGACCGAGTCTGCGCCGATGATCGCGAGTGCGAGATCGCGAGATCGGGAGACCGCGGCGCGGCCGCGGGAGGGGCATCGCCCGCGCATTTTGGTTGACGATGAACCGGCGTCCGCGCTACTGGTCCGGCCACTCAAGGAGCACATCGTGACCCTCGCCCGCACACTCACCTACGCCATCCTGACCCTGCCCATGCTGGCGTGCGCGGTCGACAAGGCCGACGTCGACGAGGACTTCAGCGACCTCGCCGGCCTCGACGCGAAGTCGGACTACTTCTCGTACCGCCTCAAGCTCCTCGGCACCCTCACCGACGGTGACGCGAAGACCGTGCGCTACACCAAGACCCCGCGGTTCCGCGGCTACGACTTCACGGCCCTGCCCGGCGAGTCGGTCGACGTCTGGGTCCGCTCGTCGACCGGCGATGCGCTGGCGTGGGTCCTCGACGGCAAGTTCCGCGTCATCGCCAAGAACGATGACGCCGACGACACCACGTACGACGCGCACCTCGCGGTCGTGTTGCCCGCGAGCGGCACCACCGATCACCGGTACTACGTCGTCTTCCGCGACTACGACGCCGCGAGCCGCACGTTCCACGTCAGCTTCGCGCACGCGGCGACCGCGCCCACCGACGCGGCGTGGCAGCGCGCGGCGGAGGACCGGATCGCGCAGCTGGTCGGCGATTACGCGCCGCTGGCGGCGTTTGCGGTGCCGGCCTCGGCGATGCCGGCGGCAGCCAAGGACCGCATCGCGGCGAGCGCCGCGGTGCTCGAGGTGCCCACGACCTACACGATCGACGTCGACGGGCGGCCCGTCGATCGACGGCGCCGGGCGCTGGTTCGCGCACGGCATCGGCCGCTCCGTCTGGGATGGCGGCGGCGGGCTGGCCTGGTCGCTCGACAGCGCCGATCCGACGATGTGCCGCTGCACCGGGACGGGCGCGAGCGCGACGGCGACGTGCACCTGGATGGACGGCAGCACCTCGCCGGCGACCGAGCTGACCTGCGAGTGACCCGCGGGCCGCGGTCGGCGCGCTCGCGCGGCGCGGTTCACGCCGCCATCGCACCCACGCGGTGCGGCCCCGGCGCGACCGCCGGCCGCGGCGCGACCGCCGCGGACGCGCGCTTCACCGACCGCCGCGCCGACGGCAGCGCGAGCGTGGCGATCCGCTTCGCGACGCTGCCGAGCTGCTTCGCGAAGCTGCCAGTCGCGTAGCTCTGGCCGTAGCGCGCGCAGATCGCGCGGACCTTCGGCGCGAGCTCGGGATAGCGCGACGCCGGCAGATCGGGGAACAGGTGGTGCTCGATCTGGTGGCTCAGGTGCCCGGTCAGGACATGCAGCCAGCGGCTGCCCTCGATGTTGGCCGAGCCGTTGAGCTGGCGCGCGTACCACTCGCCGCGGCTCTCGTGCTCGGTGTCGGCGCGATCGTAGACCTGCACGCCCTCGGGGAAGTGGCCGCAGAAGATGACCGCGAAGGTCCACAGGTTGCGCCCGAGGTTGGCGAGCCAGTTGCCCGCGATCACCCGCGGCGCGTTGCCGAGCGCGAGCGCCGGGTAGAACACGTAGTCCTTGCCCAGCTGCCAGCCGGCCTTGCGCAGGAACGGTCGCGCGCGCTCGCGCAGCGCCGCGAACGACTGCTTGCCGGCGAAGGCCTCGTCGATGCGCAGATCGTGGGTCGCGACACCCCACTGGAAGTTGACCGCGAGCGCGAGCGCGGTCAGGGGCTGCGCCAGGTGCGACGGCCGCCACGCCTGGGCCTCGTTGACCCGCAGGAAGCCGTAGCCGACGTCGCGGTCCTTGCCGAGGATGTTGGTGAACGTGTGGTGCTCGTAGTTGTGCGAGTGGCGCCAGTCGCCCGCGTCGCACGCGTTGTCCCACTCGTAGGCATGGCCGGCGAGCGCCGGATCGCCGGTCCAGTCGTACTGGCCGTGCATCACGTTGTGGCCGATCTCCATGTTGTCGAGGATCTTGGCCAGGGTCAGCGCGGTGGTGCCGACCGCGAACGTGATCGGCCCGAGGCCCACGTGCAGGAGCACGCGACCGGTCGCCTCGCAGGTGTTGGCGACCTTGATCACCGCGCGGATGTGGTCGACGTCGCGCTGGCCGAGGTCGGCGAGCACCTCGGTGCGCAGCGCATCGAGCTCGCGGCCGAACGCGTCGGCCTCGTCGCGGGTCAGGGTCCGGCTCGGGGTCGTCATGGGTTCGTCCTCTCGTTCGAAAAGGTCAGGGTCACAGCGCCAGCTCGAGATCCGAGCGCGCCGCGGAGATGCACAGCTGGATGTCCTGATCCGGCGCGCTCGACTCGACGCCGGTGATCAGGTTCACGACCGTGCCGCTGGTCTTGCGGCAGGTGCAGGTGTGGCAGATGCCGATGCGGCAGCCCGACGCCGGGCGCTCGCCGGCGCGCTCGAGCTGCTCGAGCAGCGAGCCATCGGTCGAGGCGGGCACCGTGCGCGCCGCCCGCGCGAGCGACAGCTGCACCCGCGCGGCCGGGCCGCTGGCCGCGCGCGGCGCGGGCACGACGAACCGCTCCTGGTGGAGGCGATCGGCGAGCCCGTCCTGCGCCCACATCGCGGCGACGCGATCCATGAGGCCGGTCGGCCCGCACACGAAGGTCGCGCGGCGCGCGCGATCGGGGACCGCGGCGGCGAGCGCGGCCTCGTCGAAGCCACCGCCCTCGTCATCGAGGCGGAGGATCAGCCGCAGGCCCGGGTGACGCGCGGCCAGCCGGGCCAGCTCGCCGCGGAACGGCACGTCGGTGGCACTGCGCGCGTGGTGCACGAAGACCACGTCGTCGACCGCGCCCGTCGCCGCGAGCTCGCGCAGCATCGACATGACCGGCGTGATGCCGCTGCCGCCGCTCAGCAGCAGCAGCGGCCGGGGTGCGTCGGGCAGCGTGAACTCGCCGGCGGGCGCGCCCAGGCGCAGGACCTGGCCCGCCTTCACGTGGTCGTGCAGCCAGCCCGAGACCCGGCCGCCGGGCACGCGCTTGACCGTGATCGACAGCGTGCGCGCCGACGGCGGCGACGCGATCGAGTAGCAGCGGCGCACGCGCACGCCGTCCAGCTCGACCTCGACCGTCGCGAACTGCCCGGCCTTGTGCCCGGGCCAGCGCCGGTTGGGCGCGAGCACGAAGGTCTTCACGTCCGGGGTCTCGGCGATGACCTCGATCACGCGCGCCTGGACGTGGCGAAACGAGCGGGCGCTGCCGACCGCGCCCAGCCAGAACTCGGCCTGGCGGTCGAGGAACAGCCCGCGGGCGACCGCGGTGGCGGTGGCGCGCCAGGTGCGGGCGGCGGAGGTGGGCATCGCGGGGGTGGTCATCGGGGCTCCTTTGTTACGCAACCGTAAGTTACTCATTCGTAGGTTTCAGTCAATCCCCAATCGACGCACCGCACCACAGCGCCGGCTATCGTGCGGGATGCGCTCGGATTGTTACCGTTGCGTAACCTACGGTCGTGGCTTAGCGTGGCCGCCATGAAGAGCAGTCGCACCCGGCTCCCGGCGACCGAGCGCCGCGCCCAGCTCATCGATGTCGGCCGCGCGGTGTTCGCGAAGCACGGCTACGAGGCGACCTCGATGGAGGACATCGCCGACAAGGCCAAGGTCTCCAAGCCGATCGTCTACGAGCACTTCGGCGGCAAGGAGGGCCTCTACGCGGTCGTCGTCGATCGCGAGATGGACTACGTCGTGCGGCGGATCGTCGAGGCGATCGCCTCGGGCTCGCCGCGCGAGCGGGTGGAGCGCGCGGCGCTGGCGTTCCTCAACTACGTCAAGGATCATCCCGATGGCTTCGCCGTGCTGTCGCAGGACTCACCGCTGACCTCGTCGCGCGGGCGGCTGTCGAGCCTGCTCAACGATCTCGCCGAGCGCGTCGGCGACGTGTTCGCCGCCGGGTTCAAGGACGCCGGGTTCGATCCCAAGTCGGCGCCGATCTACGCCCACGCGCTGGTCGGCATGATCACCTTCGTCGGCAAGTGGTGGACCGACGTCCGCAAGCCCTCGGTCGAGGAGGTCGCCAAGCACATCGGCGCGCTGGCCTGGATGGGCCTGCGCCACCTGCCGAAGAAGCCGACGCTGGCGATCCGCCCGGGCTGAGCCAGGTGCCGCGGATCGCGAGCGGCGATCGCGATCCGGTGGTACCCCTACCGATGATCGATCTGTACACCGCCGCCACGCCCAACGGCCACAAGGTCTCGATCGCGCTCGAGGAGCTCGCCCTGCCCTACACGGTCCACGCGATCGATCTGGGCAAGCGCATGCAGAAGGAGCCGGCGTTCCTGCGGCTGAACCCCAACGGTCGCATCCCGGTGATCGTCGACCGCGCGCACGAGGACTTCGCCGTGTTCGAGTCCGGCGCGATCCTCCTGTACCTCGCGGAGCAGACCGGCCGCCTCCTGCCGACCGACGCGAAGGGCCGCTCGCTCGTCGTGCAGTGGTTGATGTTCCAGATGTCGGCGGTCGGGCCGATGATGGGTCAGGCCAACGTCTTCCACCGCTACTTCCCCGAGAAGATCCCCGCCGCGATCCAGCGCTACCAGAACGAAAGTCGCCGGCTGTTCGAGGTGCTCGACGGTCGGCTCGCCGAGAGCGAGTGGCTGGCCGCCGACTACTCGATCGCCGACATCGCCACGTATCCCTGGGTCAAGACGCACGACTGGTCGGGCGTGTCGGTCGAGGGACTACCGCAGCTCCAGCGCTGGATGGCCGCCTGCGCGGCGCGCCCGGCGGTGGTGCGCGGCCTCGCGGTCCCGGCCCGGCGCGACGCCGACGCGGCGGCGGTCGCGAAGACCGGCGCGTCGATCATCCAGCTGTGATGCACGGCGTCGCACACAGTGGCCGGTGAGCCTGCCACTCGCACCTACGTCCGGCGATCGGACAGTGCCACCGACGAGGATTGACGAGCCCGCGCGCCACACGCTACGAAGGACGATGTCTCGATTTCACTTTGCTGTGATGAGCCTGACACTCGTGGCGTGTGGTGGTGGGAGCTCGAACCCGCCGGATGCGAATCCGCCGGATGCGGCGCCGCCGGTGGTGACGCTGGGCGTGCCGTGCACCGACACGACCGACGACGTCTACAAGCTGCCGGCCTCGGAGCCGGCGTTCGACGAGACCCACCGGGGCGACGTGTTCCGGTGCTCGCGCGACCGCTGGATCGACGCGGCCTCGCTCGACGCCGCCGCGCGCGTGGCCGGCTACGTCGGCCCGACCTTGACCAGCGGCGCGACGATCTTCCGGATCGCGTATCGCACCGAGCGCGCCACCGAGGGCACCGAGCTGGTCGAGGGCCACAGCGCCGGCTTCCTGCTCGTCCCCGACGCGCCGCGCGCGACCGGCGCGCTGGTCGTCTACGCCCACCCGACCGTCGGCATCGCGCCGATCTGCGCGCCGTCGCACCTCGACCTCGGCGCCCGGGACGACGGCTGGGAGGCGGTGCGCTCGCCGATGCTCGCGATGGTCGGCGCGGGCTTCACCGTCATCGCGCCCGACTACGCCGGCTTCAGCTACGGCGAGCCGCCGTCGTTCGCGATCTCGTCGGATGAGGGCCGCTCGATCCTCGACGCGACCCGCGCGGCGACCCACCTCCTGCCCACGGCGATCCGCCCGGGCAAGGTCGTGATCGTCGGTCACTCGATCGGCGGCCACGGCGCGCTGTCGGCGCACGCCATGGCGGCGAGCTACGGCCATGATGGCGAGCTGGTCGGCGTCGCGACCTACGCGCCGTTCTGGGTCTCGAACCTGGCGTGGGGCGGGTTGCTGAGCCCGTCGCTCGGCTTCAACACCACGACCGCGTCGTACCTCCTCGCCTACGACCTGATCTACTTCTACACGCACGGCGAGGTGCTCGATGGCCCCGGCCACGGCGTGGACCTCATCAAGCCCGAGAAGCAGGCGGCGGTGACCACGCTGGTCACGACCAAGTGCCTCACCCCGGTCGCCGAGGGCATGAAGGACCTGGGCGCGACCCCGGCGGACTACTTCACCCCGACCGCGGTGAGCGTGCTCGGCAACTGCGGCCTGTCGGGCAACTGCACGACCGACCCGTCGCCCAAGTGGTTCACCCGCTTCCTCGCCGACCGCCCGGCCATCGACGCCGCGGGCGCGCCGATCGTGATGTGGTTCGGAGAGAAGGACACGACCGTGACGCCCGGCTTCGCGCGCTGCGCGGTCGAGAAGATCGAGAAGGATCTCGGCACCTCGGGCACCACCGCGATCACGCTCTGCGACGATCCCGACGGCGAGCACAGCACCGGCCCGAAGAAGCAGGCCGCTTGGGTGAACGACTGGATCGCCGCGCGGGTGGACGGCACCGCCGAGCCGACCTGCACCGCCCCCAAGGCGCCCGCCGACGGCGGTGCGGCGTGCCCGGCGCTCCCGCCGAACCAGTTCTGACGCCTCGGAGCAATCTCGGGCGATCGCGCCAGCCCGTCGCGGTCGCCCGGCCCGACCGCGATTGTCAGCGCCGGTGACGACCCCGACGGCGACGTAACCGTAGGTCGCCACCATGATGCCGGCATGCGGAACACGCTGCTCGTCGCGCTCGCGCTCGTGGTTGGTTGTGGCGGGTCGTCGCCGTCGTCGGACACCGATGCCGCGGCACAGGACGGCGACGCGGCCCCCGGCGACGGCGCCGTGGGCGCGGTCGATGCCTCCCCCGGCGCACCCGACGCCGGCGCGACCCAGACCGCCGGGTGCGGCATGAGCGGCGGCGCGCCCGGCCTGCAGACCAAGACGCTCACGGTCGCCAACGTCGCGCGCACCTACCGCGTGTTCGTGCCGACCGGCTACGACTCGTCGACGCCGACCCGCCTGGTGTTCGTGTTCCACGGCCTCGGCGGCGACGGCAACCAGATCCGCGCGTACTTCGGCTTCGAGGCCCAGGCCGGCGGCCAGGCGCTGTTCGTCTATCCCGATGGCCTCGTCGTGCAGGGCGGGCAGACCGGCTGGGCCGCGAGCGACCTCGCGTTCTTCGACGCGATGGTCACCGAGATCTCGGCGCACTATTGTGTTGACCCGCAGCGCATCTTCGCCGCCGGCCACAGCTTCGGCGGCTACATGTCGAACCTCGTCGGCTGCTCGCGCGGCACCGTGGTCCGCGCGATCGCGCCGGTCTCCGGTGGGCTCGCCGGCGGCGCGTGCGATCACCCGGTCGCCGCCTGGATCGCCCACGGTGACAATGACCAGACCGTGAACCAGAGCGAAGGCATCGCGGCGCGCGATCGCTGGCGGATGGAGAACGGCTGCGCCACGACCTCGACCGCGACCGATCCGACGCCGTGCGTGACCTATGACGGCTGCTCGGCGGGCCACCCCGTGACGTGGTGCTCGTTCAGCGGCGGGCACTACCCGCTGCCGGCGTTCATCAAGCCGGGCATCTGGAACTTCCTCGCGCAGTTCTGACCGTCACCGACGGTCGCGCACCGCCGGGCGACCGAAGCCCGGCGAGATGGTGGCCAGCGCGTGACCGGATCGTGTCCGCGGCGGCCCTACCTTCGGCGGCATGGAGCTCGCCCGACCCACGCTGCGCGGTGTCTCGCACCGCTTCGCGTTCTTCATCGCCCTGGGCGCGGGCGTCACGATGGTGGCGCAGGCGCGCGCCCTGCCCGCGCTGGTGACGACGGCGATCTACGCCGCCACGCTGGCGGCGCTGTTCGGCATCAGCTCGACCTATCACCTGCACCCGGGCGATCTGCGCGCGCGGCGCGGCTGGCAGCGCGCCGATCACGCGATGATCTTCATCTTCATCGCCGGGACGTACACGCCGATCTCGCTGCTCGCGGTCGGCGGCGCTGACGGCATCAAGCTGCTCGCGCTGGTGTGGATCGGCGCAGGCCTCGGCGCGCTGCGCGCGATCGCGTGGCCCGACGCGCCGCGCGTGATCAGCACGGTCCTGTACCTCGCGCTGGGCTGGGCGATGGTGTGGTACTGGCCCGCGGTCCGCGCCGCGCTGTCGCCCGTGGGGCTGGCGCTGCTGTTCGCCGGCGGCGCCTGCTACACGGTCGGCGCGGTCATCTATGCGCTGCGCCGCCCGGATCCGCTGCCGGCGGTGTTCGGCTACCACGAGGTGTTCCACGCGCTGGTGATCGCGGGCAGCGCGTGCCACTTCGCGCTCGTGCTGATGGTGGTTCGCTAGGCCGCGGGGCGCGAGCCGCGATTTCGCGCAAATGACGCGCGGCCGCGCGCAGCGTCGAGCGTGAGAGTGGCGCCAACGCGCCGATCCACCGCACCGCCGCCACTGGTTCGTCACGATCGCGGTGTTACGTTGCCGGCGTGCTCGACTTGAACCAACGCGTCGTCCTGGATCGCGCGGGGTTCGCGGCGCTCCTGCAGGCGCTCGCCGATGACGGCCACGCGCTCGTCGGCCCGACGGTGGGCGACGGCGCGATCGTGCTCGACGCGATCGCCGGGATCGACGATCTCCCGCGCGGCGTCGGCGACGACCAGGCCCCTGGCCACTACCGCCTGCGCGATCGCGGCGACGCCGCGCTGTTCGGCTACGCGGTGTCGCCGCACGCGTGGAAGCGCGAGCTGCTGCCGCCGCGCGTGCCGCTGGTGCAGATCCGGCGCAGCGCGACCGGCCTCGCGATCGAGGCGGCGCCCGCCCCGACCCGCAAGGTCGCGTTCATCGGCGTGCGCGGGTGCGAGCTGGCCGCGATCGCCATCCAGGATCGCGTGCTCGCGACCGGCGCCCACCCCGACGCCGACTACGCCGCGCGGCGCGCGCAGAGCTTCATCCTGGCGGTCCACTGCGGCTCGCCCGCCGGCACGTGCTTCTGCGTGTCGATGGAGACCGGCCCCCGCGCGCGCGGCGCGTTCGACCTCGCGGCCACCGAGCTGCTCGACGGCGAGCACCGCTTCGTCATCGAGATCGGCAGCGACGCCGGCCGGGCGATCCTCGCGCGCGTCGCGAGCCGCACCGCCACCACCGACGACGTCACCGCCGCCACCGCCGTCACCGATCACGCGGCGACGCAGATGGGCCGCGCGATGCCGACCGCGGGCCTGCGCGATCTGCTGATGGCGAACCTCGAGCACCCGCGCTGGCAGCACGTCGCGGATCGCTGCCTCGGCTGCGCCAACTGCACGATGTCGTGCCCGACCTGCTTCTGCACGAGCGTCGAGGACACGACCGATCTCTCGGGCGACGTCGCGACCCGCACGCGCCGCTGGGACTCCTGCTTCACCGCCGACTTCGCCTACGTCCACGGCGGCAGCGCGCGACCGTCGCTGCGCGCGCGCTACCGGCAGTGGATGACCCACAAGCTCGCGACCTGGCACGATCAGTTCGACTCGTCGGGCTGCGTCGGCTGCGGCCGCTGCATCACCTGGTGCCCGGTCGGCATCGATCTCACCGAGGAGGTCGCCGCGATCCGCGCCGCGCCCGCCCCCAGGAGCCACGCCGATGGATGATCTCGAACGGATCCTCAAGACCCACCCGTTCATCGCGGATCTCATGCCCGCGCACGTGCGGTTCCTGGTCGGCTGCGCCAAGAACGTGCGCTTCCGCCCGGGCGAGTACCTGATGCGCGAGGGCGACCGCGAGGACACCCTCTACCTGATCCGCCAGGGCACGGTCACGATCGAGATGCCGCGCCCGGGCGCCGAGCCGAGCTGCCTCGAGACCGTCGGCCCCGGCGACGTCCTCGGCGTGTCGTGCCTGACGCCGCGCGCCGCCCACCTCGACTGCCGCGCGCGCGAGAACGTCGTCGCGATCGGCATCGACAACGCCTGCCTGCACCGCAAGATGGACGAGGATCCGCGCCTCGGCTACGCGATCTCGATGCGCCTGCTGGAGCGCACGTACGACCGGCTGGCGCGCGCGCGGCTACAGCACCTGGACGTGTACCGGTGATGGCGACGAGCCTCCCGGTCGCGGCGAACGCATACGCGCTCGAGCCGATGACGATCGCGCGCGCGAGCCGCGATCTCGACGACGTCTTCACGTTCGAGTTCGACGTTCCCGGCGGCTTCGCGTTCCGGCCCGGGCAGTTCAACATGCTGTACGTGCACGGGGTCGGCGAGGTCCCGATCTCGATCAGCGGCGATCCGGCGACCCCGCAGCGGCTGGTCCACACGATCCGCGCGGTCGGCACGGTCACCCGGGTCATGGACAAGCTCAAGGCCGGCGATGTCCTCGGCGTGCGCGGGCCCTACGGCGCCGCCTGGCCGCTCGACGAGCTGCGCGGCAAGGACGTGCTGGTCATGACCGGCGGGCTCGGCCTCGCGCCGCTGCGCCCGGCCATCCTGCACCTCCTCGCCCACCGCGGCGACTACGGCCGGATCACGATCCTGTACGGCGCGCGCTCGCCCGCCGACATCCTCTACCGCGACGAGCTCGCGCGCTGGCGCGGCCGCTTCGACTGCCGGGTCGAGGCGATCGTCGATCGCGCCGGCCGCGACTGGTACGGCCCGATCGGCGTGGTCACGCGCCTGCTCGACGGGCTCCCGCTCGATCCCGACGACGGCGTGCTCCTGTGCGGGCCGGAGATCATGATGCGGTTCGCGGTCCGCGCCCTCGACGAGCGCGGCGTGCCGCGGACCAACATCTGGGTGTCGCTCGAGCGCAGCATGAAGTGCGGCGTCGGCCTGTGCGGCCACTGCCAGCTCGGTGGATCGTTCGTGTGCAAGGACGGCCCGGTCTACCGCTTCGATCGCATCGCGCCGGCCTTGCAGGTGCGGGAGCTCTGATGTCGCGCCCCACGCTCGCGGTCTGGAAGTTCGCGTCCTGCGACGGCTGCCAGCTCAGCCTGCTCGACTGCGAGGACGAGCTGCTCGCGGTCTGCGGCGCGATCGAGCTGGCCTCGTTCGCCGAGGCTACCTCCCACGTCGCGCCCGGACCCTACGATCTGTCGCTGGTCGAGGGCTCGATCACCACGCCCCACGACGCCCTTCGCATCAAGGAGATCCGCGCGCAGTCGAAGACGCTGGTGACGATCGGCGCGTGCGCGACCAGCGGCGGGCTGCAGGCGCTGCGCAACACCCGCGATCACGCGGCGATGCTGGCCTCGGTCTACGCGCGCCCCGACTACCTCGAGACGCTCGCGACCTCGACGGCGATCGCCGATCACGTGCCGGTCGACTTCGAGCTGCGCGGCTGTCCGATCGACAAGCACCAGCTGCTCGAGGTGGTGTCCGCGTTCCTGCACGGCCGCAAGCCCAACGTGCAGCGCCACTCGACCTGCCTCGAGTGCAAGATGCGCGGCACGGTGTGCGTGATGGTCGCGAAGGGCCAGCCGTGCCTCGGCCCGGTGACCCACGCTGGCTGCAACGCGCTGTGCCCGACCTACGCGCGCGGTTGCTTCGGCTGCTTCGGGCCGAGCGACGCGGCGCGCCCGGTGCCGATGGCGGATCGCCTGATCGCGCTGGGCACGGCGCGGCCGGTGGTCGAGCGCCTGTTCGAGACGTTCAACGTCGCGGCGCCCGCGTTCCGCGAGGGCGCCGCCCGCGCGCGCGGCGACGCGCCGCCCAAGGATCACGAATGACCCGGACCATCAACGTCGAGGTGCTCGCCCGTGTCGAGGGCGAGGGCGCGCTCACCCTCGTGCTCGACGGCGAGGAGGTCGTCGACGCGCGCCTGCGGCTGTTCGAGCCGCCGCGGCTGTTCGAGGCGATGATGCAGGGCCGCGCCTGCACCGAGGCGCCCGATCTCACCGCGCGGATCTGCGGCATCTGCCCGGTCGCGTACCAGATGAGCGCGTGCCACGCGGTCGAAGATGCGCTGGGCGTGACGGTCGGCGGCGAGCTGCGCGAGCTGCGCCGGCTCCTGTACTGCGGCGAGTGGATCGAGAGCCACGTGCTGCACATGGTGATGCTGCACGCGCCCGACTTCTTCCGCGTGCCCGACGTCACCGCGCTGGCCGCGCTCCACCCCGAGCGGGTGCGCGGCGCGCTGCAGGTGAAGAAGGCCGGCAACGCGATCGTCGCCGCGCTCGGCGGCCGCGAGATCCACCCGATCAACGTCAAGGTCGGCGGCTTCTACCGCGCGCCGCGCCGGGCCGAGCTCGTGGCGCTCCTGCCCGATCTGCGCGCCGCCCTCGACGAGGCCGAGCAGCTCCTCGACTGGACGAGCACGTTCGCGTTCCCCGAGTTCGCGCGCGACTACGAGCTGGTGTCCCTGCGCCACCCGAGCGAGTACCCGATGAACGAGGGCCGTCTGGTCTCGACCAAGGGCCTCGACATCGACGTGCGCGAGTTCCGCGAGTACCTGCGCGAGGAGCAGGTGCCGCACTCGACCGCGCTGCACGCGCAGATCGTCGGGCGCGGTTCGTATCAGTGCGGGCCGCTCGCGCGGTTCGTGCAGAACTTCGACCGGCTGTCGTCGCGCGCGGCGGCGGCCGCAGCCCGGGTCGGCCTCGATCCGAGCTGCCGCAACCCGTTCCGCATGCTGCTGGTGCGCGGCGTCGAGACCATCTACGCCCTCGGCGAGGCGATCCGCGTCATCGAGGCCTACGTGCCCCCGACGCCCGCCGCGGTGCCGCTGCCGATGCGCGCTGGCGTGGGCCACGCCGTGACCGAGGCGCCGCGCGGCATCCTCTATCACCGCTACGAGCTCGACGACGCCGGCCTGGTCACGCACGCGCAGATCACCCCGCCGACGTCGCAGAACCAGCGCGGCATCGAGGAGGATCTGCGCGCGATGGGCCCGACCCTGGCGAAGCTGTCGCTCGAGGACGCGACCCGCCACGCCGAGCACGCGATCCGCAACTACGATCCGTGCATCTCGTGCTCGACCCACTTCCTGACCCTCACGATCGAGCAGCGCCGGGCGTGAGCCCTGAGAAGTTGTCATCAACTTCGATCTGCTCCTGTTCCGGAGGAGATCGGGACCGTCGTCCTCGACGGGGCCGACCGATCGAAGGCGAGCCTGGAGGCGAACGCCTCACAGGCTCGTACGCGGTCATCGTCGGCATCGGCCAGGACGCCGCCGGCGACGACGGCATCGGCCTCGCGGTCGCGCGGGCCCTGATCGCGCGCGGCGTGCCGGCGCGGCCGTGCGCGGATGCCTCGGTGCTGCTGCCGCTGTTCGCCGAGGGCCGCCGGGTCGTGCTGATCGACGCGGTGATCGGCGCCGCGCCGGGCACGGTGATGCAGCTCGATCCCGACGCGCTGGCGACCGGTCCCGCGCCGGTGTCCTCGCACGGCCTCGGGGTGCGCGAGGCGATCGCGCTGGGCCGCACGCTGTACGGCGCGGTGGCGATCGCGATCGTCGGGATCGCGATCGATCCGCCGCGCGAAGCGCGGGTCGGGCTATCGGCCGCGGTCGAGGCGGCGATCGCGCCGGCGAGCGCGCTCGCGAGCGCGCTGGCTACCGGCGGTTGACCAGCACCCTCGGTTGCGCGCGCGCGAGACGCGGGCGACGCTGGTCGCATCCCAAGGAGGGGGGCCTCTCAATGGACGATCGCAACAACAAGCGCGACCTCGTGCTCTCGCCGAGCGAGTACGCGTACATGCAGGATGTCACCAAGGGCATCGTCAAGACCTATACCGGTCCGACGGTGATCAACCCGACCGCGCAGGAGCGGCCGGTCGTGTTCGACGCGACCTCGAAGCTGTTCGCGCCGTGCTCGCTCGAGCAGGCGGTGCAGCAGATCGCGATCGCGCCCGAGGGCTACTACCTGATCCTCAAGAACCCGTCGCACAAGTACGACCATCCGCCGTCGGGTGGCGTGTACCCGTCGCCGGATCTCGACGTCGGTCGCAAGATCAACATCACCGGGCCGTGCGCGTTCGCGCTGTGGCCCGGGCAGATGGTCAAGCTGGTGCAGGGCCACCACCTGCGCTCGAACCAGTACCTGCTGGTGCGGGTCTACAACGAGGACGAGGCCCGCAAGAACTGGGGCACCGCGGTCATCAAGCCGGCGTCCACCGATCCCGCGAGCCCCGACGCCGCGCCGGTCCAGCCGATCGCGCGCGTGCCCTCGGACCTGACCGTCGGCAAGCAGCTCATCATCAAGGGCACCGATGTCTCGTTCTACATCCCGCCGACCGGCGTCGGCGTGGTCACCGACGAGCACGGCTCCTGGGTCCGCGACGCGCTCACCCTCGAGCGCCTCGAGTACTGCATCCTCGTCGAGCAGAACGGCAAGAAGCGCTACGAGCGCGGCCCGCAGGTCGTGTTCCCCGAGCCGACCGAGGCCTTCATCACCAAGGACGGCGCGCGCAAGTTCAAGGCGATCGAGCTCAACGAGATCCAGGGCCTGCACGTGAAGGTCATCGCGCCCTACAGCGAGGGCGGGAAGGCCCAGCGCGAGGGCGACGAGCTGTTCATCACCGGCAAGGAGACCGCGATCTACTTCCCGCGCGAGGAGCACTCGCTGGTGCGCTACGACGGGCGCGAGAAGCACTTCGCGGTGGCGGTGCCCGCCGGCGAGGGCCGCTACGTGATGAACCGCAAGACCGGCGCGATCAAGATGGCCCGCGGCCCGGCGATGCTGCTCCCCAACCCGGTCGACGAGGTGATCGTCCGGCGCGTGCTCAGCGAGCGCGAGTGCGCGACCTGGTACCCGGGCAACACCGAGGTCCTGACCTACAACCGCTCGCTGCGCGCGCTCGAGGACACCGGCGAGGGCCGGCCGGGCGCGGTGTCCGAGGGCGAGATCCAGAAGCAGCAGAAGAACCGCGGCGCGTCGGCGTCGCAGCAGGTCGCGATGGGCGCAGCCGCGGCGCCCGCGAAGGAGGCGATCGCCGGCGACTCGCTCGATCGCACCAACCAGTTCACCAAGCCGCGCACGCTGGTGTTCAACACCAAGTACGAGGGCGTGCCGTCGCTCAACACCTGGGTCGGCTACGCGGTGCTGGTCGTCGACAAGCAGGGCCGCCGCCGGGTCGAGCAAGGGCCCAAGAACCTCCTGTTCGAGTACGACGAGACCCTCGAGGTCATCCAGCTGTCGACGGGCAAGCCCAAGTCCAGCGACCGCTTGATCGAGACCGTGTTCCTGCGCGTGCTCAACAACAAGGTCGGCGACATCTGCGTCGTCGAGACCTCGGACCACGTCGCGGTCACGCTCGAGTACTCGATGCGGGTCAACTTCGAGGGCGAGCCGCTGCGCTGGTTCGAGGTCGAGAACTACGTGAAGTTCCTCTGCGACCACGTCCGCTCGGTCTTGAAGGGCTCGATCAAGAAGCACTCGATCGAGGCGTTCTACGCCCAGTCGGTCGAGATCATCCGCGACACGATCCTCGGCAAGGCCGACGACAAGGGCGGCCGCTCGGGCATGAAGTTCGCCGAGAACGGCATGCGCATCACGGATGTCGAGCTACTCGACGTGTCGATCGACGACGAGGGCATCGCCGAGCTGCTCGGCAACGCCCAGCACGAGGCGGTCCAGGCCAACATCGCCGTGCTGCGCGCGCGGCGCGGCCTCGACATGACCGAGAAGCAGGAGGCGATCACCCGCGGCGAGGCCGACGCGCGGGCGGCGACCGCGAAGAAGCTCGCCGAGCTCGAGGTCGCGGCCACCGCCGATCGGCTGCGGGTCGCGCTGGCCGCGGTCGAGGCCGAGCTCAAGCAGGCCGAGGAGCAGCAGCGCGCGGCGCAGGCCAGGAACGCGGTCCTCGACACCGATCACGCCAGCGAGCTGGCGTGGATCCGCGCGCGGACCGCGCTCGAGGCCGAGGTCAAGCAGGCCCAGCAGAACCTGGTGCTCCAGGCGCTGAAGGCCGAGGTCGAGGCCGCGGTCGCGCGCTTCGGCGCGGCCCAGGGCGGGTTCAGCGAGGCCTTGCTGACGCTGTCGAACCACGAGGTCCTGGCCAAGGTCGCCGAGGCGATGAGCGTCCAGGCGTTCGTCGGCGGCAAGACCCTCACCGACGTGATCGACAAGGTCTTCGCGGGCACGCCGCTCGCCGGGCTGCTCGATCGCGTGAAGGGCAAGACCGCGCTGCCGCCGGGCTGATCGGAGCCTGTGCGGCTTCGCCTCCAGGCTCTCGTTCGATCGATCGGCCTGCGCGAGGACGCGCAACCCGATCTCATCCGGACCTGAGCCGGCGACTTCGTCGCGTCAGGCGATCACGGCCTCGACGTTGTTGCCGTCGGGGTCGAGCAGGAACGCGGCGTGGTAGGTCGGGCCGTAGTCGGGGCGCGGGCCCGGCCGGCCGTTGTCGCGGCCGCCGGCCTCGAGGCCGGCGCGGTGGAACGCGAGGACCGCGGCCGGCGACGCGGCGCGGAACGCGACGTGGACGGGCCCCGCGGCGGCGCCCGGCGAGAGCCACAGCGCGGGCGCGCCGGGCGGGCCAAAGCCGGCGCCGCTGGCGTCGTGGGAAGCGAGGACCAGGCCGAGAGGCGCGAGCGCGGCGGTGTAGAACCGCACGCTGGCGGCGAGATCGGTCACGCGGATGCCGAGATGGTCGAACATGAAGAGCTCCTTGTGGGGCTCATCATGGCGACGCGTGCGCGATCCGATCTTGGAAGATCTTGCGATCGCCGCGCGCGGCCTGGCGAAAGCGCCGCGGTGACGCGCCCGCGGCCCGGCCGAAGGTGCGCACGAAGTTCGAGAGATCCGCGAAGCCGACGTCGAGCGCCACGTCGCTGATCGCGCGGTCGCCACCGGCGAGCAGGCGCGCGGCGCGGCGCAGGCGGGCGCGCACGAGGTACTGGTGCGGCGTCACGCCGACGACCTGCTGGAACACCCGCAGGAAGTGAAACGGGCTGAGGCCGACCTCGGTCGCGACGTCGACCAGCGCCAGCTCGTCGGCGGCGTGGGCGTCGATCCAGAGCGCGGCGCGGACCGCGCGGCGGCGATCCACGGGGCTCGGCGCGCGCGCCGCGGCCGGGCGATCGATCGCGAGCGCCACGAACCGCGCCGCGAGGGTCAGCCCGATCTCGTCGAGGCCGAGGCCGCGCTGACCGCGGGCGGTCGCCTGCCCGAGCTCGCCGAGCACCATCAGCGCGGGCAAGGGCGGCGCCGCGCCGCGCAGCCACGCGGTGGCGCCGCCGAGCTCGTCGACGATCGCGGGCGCGAGCTGGAACGACAGGCACTCGTCACCGCCGCACGGGTGCTCGTGGGTGCAGACGTACTCGTCGCCGGGGTGGCCGATCATGCACGCGCCCGCGACCAGCTCGTGGCGCTGGCCGCGGACCCGGCAGCCGAAGCTGCCGCGGCGGACGTACGAGATCGAGTGCGCGGCGTGCGCCTCGGGCACCGCGCGGTCGGCGGGCCCGGCGTCGCAGCGGTAGTCGGCGACGGTGATGGCGCCCTCGGCGAGGACCGTGCGCACGATCATGGATTCCAGTGTGACACACCCGCGCGCGCCGATCGGGCGCGGATCGCGCGGCGTATAGTGATGCGGTGACCGCCGTGCCCCGCCCTCCGCGCCGGACCACCGCGCGCCGGATCGTGGCGTCGTTCGCGGCGGTGCTGGCGCTGTTCGCGCTGGCGCTGGTGGTGATCCTGGTCGCGCTCAGCCGGATCGGCGCCGCCGATCGCGAGGTCGTGCGGCTCGATCACGCCAAGCACGCCGGCCACCAGGTCGCGGCGCTGGCGCGCGAGCAGTACATCCACCAGGCCCACACGCTGCTCGAGTGGAACCACTCCCACCTCGAGCACTACACCGCGGTCGCGACCCGGGCGCGCGAGGCCGCGGATCACCTGCGCGCGCTGGTCGACACCGACGACGAGCGCGCCCAGGCCGACAGGATCACGGCGCTGGTCGCCGACAGCGACCGGGTCTTCCGCGCCCAGGTCGTGCCGGCGGTCGACCACGGCGACCGCAGCGCGGCGCCGCAGCTCGGGCTGACGATCGAGGGCGTGGTCGATCGGGTCGTGGCGATCAACGAGGACCTCAACCACGATCTCGAGCGGCGCAGCGAAGCGGCGCACACCGAGGCCGACCGGATCCGCGGCCAGGCCCGGCTGTGGGCGGTCGCGTGCTTCGCGCTGGCCATCGCGCTGGCCACCGGCGTCGGCGTGTACCTGATGCGCTCGATCTCGAGGCCGGTGGCGGCGCTGCGCGCGGGCGCCGAGCGGGTCGGCGCCGGCGATCTGACCGTGCGCATCGGCCTCGCCGGCACCGACGAGCTGGTCGAGCTGGCCGGCGCGTTCGATCGCATGACCGGCGATCTCGCCGCCCGCCAGGCGGAGCTGCTCGAGGCCCATCGGCTCGCGTCGATCGGCCAGGTCGCCTCCGGCGTGGCCCACGAGATCAACAACCCGCTCGGCGTGATCCTCGGCTACGTGAAGCTCTTGCGCGCCGATCCCGCGGTCGCCGGCAAGGACGAGCTGTCGATCATCGAAGACGAGGTCCGGCAGGCCCAGCGCATCGTCGCGGGCCTGCTCGATCTGGCGCGGCCGGTGCGCCTGACCCGCGCGCCGGTCGAGCTCGGCGAGCTCGTGAAGGACGCGGTCGCGCGCCTCGGCGAGAGCGGCCGCACCGAGGGTGTGGTGTTCGCGCTCCCCGACCAGGCCGCGATCGAGGTCGAGGCCGACGAGGCCAAGCTGCGCCAGGCGCTGCTCAACCTGCTGGTCAACGCCGCCGACGCGGCGCGCGATCCGCGCGCGACGGACGCGTCCGTCACCGTGACCTGGCAGCGGGTCGGCGAGCGCGCGGAGATCGCGGTCGTCGACCGCGGCCCCGGCATCGCGGCCGAGCACCTGCCGCGGCTGTTCGAGCCGTTCTTCTCGACCAAGGCCCAGGGCCACGGCCTGGGCCTCGCGATCGCGCGCACGATCGCGCGCGCCCACGGCGGCGACATCACGCTCGAATCGAAGGGCGGCGTGCGCGCGGTGCTCGCGATCGCCGCGGAGCCCCGGTCATCGACTGCCTCGGAGGCGACATGATCCGCGCGCGCGTCCTGGTCTGCGACGACAAGGAGAACTTCACCAAGCTGTTCCGGCGGCTCCTGCCCGAGGACCGGTTCGACGTGACCACCGCGCCCGACGGCGATCGCGCGCTCGCGCTGATCGCCGCGTCGAGCTTCGACGTGATCGTCAGCGACATCCGCATGCCGGGCGCCGACGGCCGCGCGGTGCTGCGCGAGGCCCGCGCGCGCGATCCCGACGCCGAGGTCGTGCTGATGACCGCGTACGCGACGGTGCCCGACGCGGTCAGCGCGATGCGCGAGGGCGCCTTCGACTACCTCGCCAAGCCGTTCGAGCCCGACGAGGCGCTGCTCGTGGTCGAGCGCGCGCTCGAGCGCCGCCGGCTGCGCCAGCAGGCCCGCGACCTGCGCCTCGCGCTCGAGGGCATCCACCGGATCGATCACCTGGTGGCCAAGAGCCCGGCGATGACGCCGGTCCTGACGATGGTGCGCCGGGCGGCGGCGAGTGACGCGACCGTGCTGGTCACCGGCGAGAGCGGCACCGGCAAGGAGGTCGTCGCGCGGGCGATCCACGCCTCGGGCGCGCGCAGCGCCGGGCGGTTCGTCGCGGTCAACTGCGGCGCGATCCCCGAGGCGCTGATCGAGAGCGAGCTGTTCGGCCACGCCAGGGGCGCGTTCACCGGCGCGACCGCGGATCACCGCGGCCTGTTCGAGGAGGCCGACCACGGCACCTTGTTCCTCGACGAGCTCGCCGACCTGCCGCTGGCGATGCAGGTCAAGCTCAACCGCGCGCTGCAGGAGCACGTCATCCGGCCGGTCGGCGGCCAGGGCGAGCGCGCCATCGACGTGCGGGTGATCGCGGCGACCAACGTCGATCTCAAGGCGCGGATCGCGCTCGGCCAGTTCCGCGAGGACCTCTACTACCGGCTGCACGTGCTGCCGATCCACCTGCCGCCGCTGCGCGAACGCCGCGAGGACATCCCGGTGCTGGTCGCGTTCCTGCTCGAGCGCCACGGCACCCGCCGCACGCCCGCGCCCGAGGGCTTCACCGCCGAGGCGCTGTCGGCGCTGGTCCGCTACGACTGGCCCGGCAACGTGCGCGAGCTCGAGAACGCGATCGAGCGCGCGCTCGCGGTCAGCGATGCGCCGCGCCTCGAGCTCGAGGCCCTGCCCGACGAGGTCGCTGCGAGCGTGCGGCCGCGCCTCACGCAGGGCGCCGAGACCACGCTCACGTATCGCGAGGCCGTCGACCTCGCCAACGATCGCGCGTCGCGCGAGTACCTGATGAACCTGATGCGCGAGCTCAAGGGCAACGTCACCGAGGCAGCGCGCCGCGCGGGCATGGAGCGCGAGAGCCTGCACCGGCTGCTCAAGCGCTACGGCGTGCGGTCCGAGGACTTCAAGGGGCGGGCCCCGTGAGCGCGAGCGTCACCTGTGACCGATGTGGTCACGGACCCTGCCGATCGCCTGGCGCAACGCCGCGAGTTGACGTGCGGCGCGCTGGCGCGCAGCGTGCTTTTCGATCGACCACCTGACCGTCCCGGAGTCCGCATGCGCACCTCGTCCCGCTCGCTCCTCCTCGCCGCCGTCCTCGCGTTCGCCGGCGGCTCCGTCCTCGCCAGGCCCGGCGCCGCGCCGCCGAAGCCCGCCGCGCCGGCGCCCGCCGCGCAGCGCATCGCCATCGAGGTCACGCGCCAGGGCTTCACGCCCGACCGCATCACCGTGGCCAAGGGGCAGCCGGTCGTGCTCGCGTTCAAGCGCACCACCGACAAGACCTGCGCCAAGAACGTCGTCGTCGAGCTCGGCGACGGCAAGAAGGTGCAGAAGGACCTGCCGCTCGATCAGACCGTCGAGATCGCCGCGACCTTCGCGAAGGCGGGGACGCTGAGCTACGCCTGCGGCATGGACATGGTCACCGGCGTGCTCACGGTGCAGTGACCAGCGCGGCACGCGCGATGCACTGGCCTCGTGCAGAGGTCCCGATGCTCAAGCCTGCCCTGCTCTCGTTCCTCGTCGGCGCCGGGTGCGCCGCCCGTGCCCCCGCGCCTGCGCCGGCGCCTGACCGCCCACCGATGGCGACCGCCGATCGCTGTCCGATGCACGTCGTCGGCACGACCGTCGCCGGCGCCGACTCGGTGACCGGCGAGGACATCGCGTTCACGACCAGCGGCGACATCGACGGGCTGCGGTCGCGGGTCCACGAGATGGCGGCCATGCACGGCAAGATGGCCGGTGGCGACCACGCGTCGGGCGGGATGAAGGACATGGCCATGATGAAGGACATGCCCATGATGCCGTCGTCGCACGCGGTGGTCGCCGATACCGCCGCGGGTGCCACGATCGCGCTGACGCCCGACGATCCGGCGCAGCTCGGCGCGCTCCGCACGGCGGCGCGCCATCACGTCGAGATGATGCAGGGCGGCGACTGCCCGATGATGCACGCGATGACGCCCGTCGCCGCCGGCGAGTAGCCCCGACCCTGTGCGGCGCCGCTCCTCAGGAGCGCGGCACCTGTGCGCTCTCGCTCGCCGGCGTCGGCGCGCCCGCCGGCAGCCCGCGGCCCTTCCAGATGGCGAAGACCGCGGGATAGACCAGCAGCTCGAGGATGAACGAGGTCACCAGCCCGCCGACCATCGGCGCGGCGATGCGCTTCATGACGTCGGCGCCGGTGCCCGTGCTCCAGAGCACGGGGATGAGCCCGATCATCATCGTCATGACCGTCATCAGCTTGGGCCGGATGCGGTGCGCGGCGCCCTCGACGATCGCCTCGCGCAGATCGCCGCGGGTGCGCAGCAAGCCGGCCTCGTGCCAGCGGCGGTGGGCGATCGTCAGGTACAGGAGCATCACCACGCCGGTCTCGGCATCGAGCCCCGCGAGCGCGATCATCCCGACCCAGACCGCGACGCTGACGTTGTAGTCGAGCAGGTACAGGAGCCAGATCGCGCCGACCAGCGAGAACGGCACCGCGAGCAGCACGATGCCGGTCTCGACCAGCGAGCGCGTGTTCAGGTACAGCAGCAGGAAGACGATCAGCAGCGTGATCGGCACGACGATCGCGAGCTTGGCCTTGGCGCGCTCGAGGTACTGAAACTGCCCCACCCACGCGATCCGCACGCCCGGCGGCAGCACCGCCTGGCGCGCGACGATCGTCTTGGCGTCGGCGACGTAGTCGGCGAGCGGCCGGTCGGTGTCGACGAAGACGAACCCGACGAGCTTGCCGCCCTCGGACCGGATCATCGGCGGGCCGGTGACGGTGCGCAGCTCGACCACCTGCGACAGCGGGATCTGCGCGCCCGACGGCGTCGGCACCAGCACGCGGTCGAGCAGCTGCGGGTCGTCGCGGAACTCGCGGGCGTAGCGGATGTTGATCGGGTAGCGCGCGCGGCCCTCGACGGTCTCGCCCACGTCCATGCCGCCGATCGCGGTCTCGATGACGTCGTCGATGTCGCCGACGGTCAGGCCGAAGCGCGCGGCCGCGTCGCGCTTGACGACCAGGTCGATGAAGAACCCGCCGGTCGAGCGATCGGCGAACGCGCTCTGGGTGCCGGGCGCGTCGGCCAGCGCCTTCTCGATCGCGACCGCCGCCTGCTCGATCTGCGCGGCGTCGTCGCCGTAGACCTGGATCGCGATCGGCGCGCGCACGCCGGTCGACAGCATCTCGGTGCGGGTCTGGATCGGCATCCACACCAGGTTGGGCATGCCCGGGTACTGGAGCTTCTTCTCGATCTCCTGCTTGAGGCCGGTGAAGGTCAGGCCCGGACGCCACTGGTCCTCGGGCTTGAGCACGATCACGGTCTCGACCATGCCGAGCGGCGCCGGATCGGTCGCGGTCTCGGCGCGGCCGTTCTTGCCGAACACCGTGAGCACCTCGGGGATGTCGTGGAGCTCGCGGTCCATGATCGCCGTGACCCGCGACGCCTCGGCGATCGACATGCCGGGCGGCGCGCTCGGCATGTACAGCATCGTGCCCTCGTTGAGCGGCGGCATGAACTCGCTGCCCAGGCGGAACATCGCGGGCACCGTGAACCCGACGACCAGCGCGGCGCCGACCAGCACCATCGCGCGGTGCTCGACGACGAACCGCACGACCGGCGCATAGACCGCGACCAGCACGCGGTTCACCGGGTGGCGATCCTCGCGCATGATCTTGCCGCGCACCAGGATCGCGGCGAGCGCCGGGGTCAGGGTGATCGCGAGGATCGCGGCGAAGCCCATCGAGTAGGTCTTGGTGAACGCCAGCGGCTTGAACAGCCGCCCCTCGACGCCCTCGAGCGTGAACACCGGGATGAACGCGACCGTGATGACCAGCAGCGAGAAGAAGATCGAGGGCCCGACCTCCTGCATCGCGGCGATGATCGCGTCCCGGCGATCGCCCTTCTGCCCGCCGCGCTCCCAGTCGTCGAGCTTCTTGTGGATGTTCTCGATCAGGATGATCGAGGCGTCGACCATCGCGCCCATCGCGACCGCGATGCCGCCCAGCGACATGATGTTGGCGGTCAGGTGCTGCGACCCCATCGGGATGAACGCGAGCAGCACGCCGAGCGGCAGGGTCAGGATCGGGATCAGCGCGCTGCGCACGTGCAGCAGGAACAGGAAGATGATGATGCTGACGACGATCATCTCCTCGATGAGCGTGCCGCGCAGCGTGTCGATCGACGCGCGGATGAGCTCCGAGCGGTCGTAGGTCGGCACGATCTGCACGCCCGCCGGCAGCGTCTGGCGCAGCTCGTCGAGCCGCGCCTTGACGCCGTCGATGACGTCGAGCGCGTTCTGGCCGTAGCGCATGATCACGATGCCGCCGACCACCTCGCCCTTGCCGTCGAGCTCGGCGAGCCCGCGGCGGATGCCGGGCCCGATCGCGACGTCGGCGACGTCCTTCACCGTGACCGGCACGCCGGTCGGCCCGAGCTTGAGCGGGATGCTCTCGAGGTCGGCGGTCTTGGTGACGTAGCCGCGGCCGCGGATGACGTGCTCGTGGCCGGCGATCTCGATGACCTGCCCGCCCACGTCCTGGTTCGAGCGGCGCACCGCCATCATCACGTCGCCGAGCGCGATGCCGTAGGCGGCGAGCTTCGTGGGGTCGACGGTGATCTGGTACTGCTTGGTGTAGCCGCCGACGGTCGCGACCTCGGCCACGCCGTGCACGCCCTGCAGCGCGTAGCGCAGGTTCCAGTCCTGGATCGACCGCAGCTCCTGGAGGTCGTGCTTGCCGGTCGGATCGGTGAGCGCGTACTCGAAGACCCAGCCGACGCCGGTCGCGTCGGGGCCGAGGCTGGGCGAGACGCCCTCGGGCAGGTGCGACTTGACCTGGTTGAGGTACTCGAGCACGCGGCTGCGCGCCCAGTAGATGTCGGTGTCGTCGTCGAAGATCACGTAGACGAACGACATGCCGAACATCGACAGGCCGCGCACCGAGGTCACGCCCGGGACCGCGACCAAGGCCGACGAGATCGGATACGTGAGCTGATCCTCGACGAGATCGGGGCTGCGCCCCATCCACTCGGTGTAGACGATGACCTGGGCGTCGGAGAGATCGGGGATCGCGTCGAGCGGCGCGCGGCGCAAGGACATCCAGCCCCAGACCGCCGCCGCGAGCACGAACAGGATCGTGATGAGCGGGTTCCTGGCGGAGGCCGAGATGATCCGCGCGATCACGCCGACCGGCGCGACCACCGCGGGCGCGATCGGCTCGGGCGCGGCCGGCGCGGCCGGCGTCTCAGGGACCGACATGGCTGCGCTCCCAGAACGCCGCCGAGCGGATCCGGCTCTCGGACGCGACCAGGAAGTTCCCCGAGGTCACCACCCGGTCGCCCTCCGCCACGCCGGCGAGGATCTCGACGGTGTCGGTGCCCTCGGCGCCGATCGTCACGTCGCGCGGCGCGAGCTGGCCGTCGCCGAGATCGACGAAGACGATGCGCCGCGGGCCGGTGTAGACCACCGCGCCCTTGGGGACCTGCAGCCGCGCGCCGAGATCGATCGTGAACGCGACGGTCGCGTACATGTCGGGCTTGAGGTCGAGCGCGCGGTTGGCGAGCGCGAGCCGCACGCGCCCGGTGCGCGACGCGGGATCGAGGTACGGATAGATGAAGGCGACGGTGCCGTCGAAGGTCTTGCCCGGCAGGTAGGTCAGCTCGATCGCCGCGTGCTGGCCCTTCTTGATGCGCGGGAGATCGGCCTCGTAGACGTCGGCCTCGACCCAGACGACGTCGAGCGCGGCGATCCGGTAGAGCCGCATGCCGGGCTGGATCGCGTCGCCCTCGACGACGTCCTTCTCGGTGACGACGCCGGCGGCCGGCGACGGGAACGGGATGTCCTCGAGCGGCTCGTTGCGGGCGTAGAGGCTCTTGAGCTGGGCGTCGCCGAAGCCCCAGAGCCGGAGCTTGGTCTCGGCGGCGTGGAGCAGCGGATCGGCGTGCGGGTCGGCGGTGGGCGCGGCGGTCGCGCGCCGCCAGGCGAACAGGGCCTCCTGCTGCGCGGCGTAGAGATCGGGGCTGTAATAGGTGAAGAGCGTGTCGCCCTTCTGCACGGTCTGGCCGGTGGCGTTGACCCGCAGCTTGGTGATGTAGCCGCTGACCCGGATCGTGACGTCCTTGAGCTGGGTCTCGTCGAAGGTGAGCCGGCCGACCGCGCGGACCGCGAGGCTCATCGGCGCGCGCACGACCGGCTCGGTGCCGATGCCGAGCACCTGCCGGCGCGCGGGATCGACCGTGATGACGTCGGCGGTCGCGTCGACCGGTGCGGAGGAGGCCGCCTCGGTTGCGGCCGGGCCCTCCCACGTCGACGGCCCGCCGCAGGTCGGCGAGCGGGCGCCCATGTACGGATTCTCGAGATCGGCGCTGCGCTGGAACCAGCCCTGGTAGCCGGGCGCCATCGGGCACTCGAAGACGTGCCAGCCGCTGGCGAGGCGCGGATCGGCGATCGCGAGCGCCTGCAGCGCGCGGCTGAGCTCGCCGAAGGCGGGGCGCGTGTCGTCGAGCGAGCCGGCCGCGGCGATGGCGGTGATCGCGGCGGCGGCGGCGCGGACCCGATCGCGGATCGCGGCGGGCGCGCTGGCGAGGGCGCTGTCGGCCTGGCCGAGGGCACCGCCCACGTCGCGGGCGGCGGGCCCGATGTCGGCGAAGCGATCGTGGGCGAGCGCCGAGCGGACCCGCTCGTAGCCGTCGAACGCGCTGGTCATCGCGGTCAGCGCCGGCGCGGGCAAGGCGAAGCGCGCGATCGTCGGCGGGGCCGCCGGCGGCGCGGGCGCCGCGGGCGCTGCGGGCGCCGCGCTTCGGGCGCCGACCACCGCGAGGCCGGGATTGCCGACGGTGAGCGTGTAGCGCGCCGTCCCGCTGGTCGCCGCCGAGGTCACCGCGACCTCGAGGGTGTAGCTGCCGCCGCCGGGCAGCTCGAGGTTGCTGCGGTACACGCCGCCGCCCTCGCCCGCCGCGGTCGAGCTGCCCTTCATCTCGGCCATCGCGCCCATCGCGGGCATGTCGTAGGTGACGGTCACCGTCGCGCCGTCGAGCGGCGCCCCCGCGGCGTCGCGCACGACGACCCGGACCTGGTTGCCGCTGATGCGCGGCGGATCCGGCGCGATCGAGGTCTCGATGGCGAGGCTGCCGGCGGTGACGCGCGCGCCCGGCGACGCGACGCCGGCGTCGAGCTCCGCGCCGCTGAACCAGGCGACCAGCCGCGCGCGGAAGATCAGGGCCGCGGTCGCGAGGACCGCGAGCGCTACCCCCGGAACGGCGAAGCGCCGCAGCCGGGACGGAGGAGCAGGCGTGGGAGGCATGAAAGGTCTCGGACGAACCCTCGTGCAACCGCGGCGCCAGCCTGGGTGCCAGCGAGATCCGCGGGGCCATCGTAGGCCGGATCGGTGGCTTCGGCCGGGTCGTGTGGCCCAGAACGCAGGACCTGCGTGTCGCGGCGTCACCCGCAGGATCACGTGTAACCGACTCGGTCACGCATCCGATGCGTCGCGAGCCACCCGGGACCCGAGAATCATTCGATCATCTGCGCAAAGCGCGCGCCTCCGATGCGGGCCGCGCACGTCGTGCACCCTCGTCGCCCGTGTCCCCTGGGCACGTCGCTTGCTGAGACTCCGAGCCTGTAAGGCCCCCCAGGCCAAGGACCGCACCCATGCTCTCGCTCCTCGCCGTGATCGCGATCGCCTCCACTGCTCCGCTCACCCTGCCCGAGGTGCTCGCCGATGTCGGGGAGCGCGCGCCTGTGGTCGACGCGGAGCACGCGCAGATCGCGGTGCGGCGCGCGCAGGTCGAGGCCGCCGGGACCTGGGACGACGCCACCGTCGGCGTGATGGCCTCGGCGATCCCATTGCCCGGCGGCATGGATGGCGATCCGCTGATGATCGAGTACCGGATCGCGCAGCCGCTGAACCTGTTCGGCCGGCGCGGCCTGGCGCGCACCGCCGCGACCGCCGAGGTCGCGCAGGCCGAGGCCGCGCTGCGGCGCACCGCCTGGGACGCGCGCGCGCAGGCGGTGTCGCTGTTCTACGAGCTGTGGATGAACGACGCGATGGCCGCGCTCATCGACGACCAGCTCGCGACGCTCGCGCGGATGCGCGACGCGGCCCTGGGGCGCGTCGCGGCCGGCCTCGAGATGGGCCACCACGAGGTCCTGCGCGCCGAGGCCGAGCAGGCGGCGATGGCGGCCGAGAAGGCCTCGCTCGCCGACGAGCGCGACGCGATGACGGCGATGCT
>JAIOQA010000084.1 GCA_021413675.1 Deltaproteobacteria bacterium
CGTGATCGGCGGCGATCGCGAGCGCGGCGGAGTCCTTCGCGCGATCGATCGCCCACGCGGCGTGCAGCGCGGCGAGGCGCGCCACGCTCGCGCCGGTCTCCGCGTCGTCGCGCAGCCGGATGAGCGCCTCGAACGCGCCGATCGGCTGGCCGAACTGCACGCGGTCACGCGCGTACTGATCGGCGTGCTCCATCGCGGCGGTCGCGACGCCGGCGGCGCGCGCCGCGAGGCTGGCGCGGTACCAGGCGAGGATCTCGACAGTGGCGGCGGTCGCGGCAGCGCCGCGGGCGAGCACCAGCTCGGCGGGCACGTGCAGGCCGTCGCAGCGCAGGCTGGCCCACGCAGCGGCGCGCCACGCCGACGGCGCGCCGATCGCGCGCTCGCCCTGATCGCAGGGCACCAGCGCGACCACGGGTTCGTCGCCGACCTGCGCGACGAGGAGGATGTGGCTCGCGATCGCGAGCGCCGGCAGCGGGCCGATCTTGCCGGTGATGCGCAGGCCGCCCGCGCCACCATCGGGCGTGATCGCGAGCGCGCCGCGGAAGTCGCGACCGGTGGTGGCGAGGCCGCCGCCGGTCAGCGAGGCGTAGAGCGCGTCCTTCGCGGCCGCGGAGCCCCAGCGCCCGACGGCGAGCGCGGGCTCGACGTTGGTCTCGAGCAAGGCCGCCATCGCCGCGCAGCCTCGGCCCAGCTCGAAGCCGCGCAGCGCGCGCGTCAGGTGCGCGTACGCACCATCGAGCAGGCCGTCGCGATCGGCGGGCACCGCGTCGAGGTAGAAGCCCATCTCGCCGGCGACCGCGGCGAGGCGTTCCGGGGCCAGGGCGGCGCGATCGGCGTCGGCCGCCCACGTGCGCACGTCCCTGTCGACGAAGCGGCGCACGGTCTGCACGATGAGCTGCTGCTCGTCATCGAGCGCGAAGTCCATGGTCGCGAGGATAGGCCAATCCGTCAGCGCGGTGGGCGGGTCGGCGGGCGATCCGCGCGTGACCCGCGAGGCCACGCGGCGGTCGCCGACAGCCCGCTCGTACCCGATCGGATCGCGAGGCCGTGCGACGTTGGTCGATGCCCAAGCTGCTGGCGTCGCTCCTCCTGCTCATGGCTGCGTGCTCCGGAGGGTCGAGCGCGAGCACCTGCGAAGGCTACGGCGACAAGATGAAGGCCGGCCTCGCCTACGCGGGCAAGGGCGACGACTTCGGTCCGATGGTCGAGGCGGCGGTGACCAGCTGCAAGGAGGACGGCTGGTCGCAGGAGGCGATCGACTGCTTCACCGCGCCCAGGCGCGGCCAGGGCCACAAGGTGTGCGACGCGAAGCTGACGCCCGAGCAGGTGAAGAAGCGCGACGACCGGGCCGGCAAGGCGCTGATGGCCATGCCGAAGCCCTGACCGCGGCGCTGGCTCAGCTCGATCGCCCGGGGCCGGGCGAATCCGCCGGTTTTCGCTTGCGGCGACCAGGGTCCCGCGATTAGTTTTCCGCGCCCCAACGGCGGGGTAGCTCAGCGGTAGAGCAGGGGTCTCATAAGCCCTTGGTCGGCGGTTCAATCCCGCCCCCCGCCACCATGCGACCTGCGGTTAATCCCGCGGGCCGCGCCTGGCCCCAGGCCGCGCGCTGCGCTATCCTGGCGCCGGTCCTCGGGGATCGTCTAATGGCAGGACAGCAGCCTTTGGAGCTGTGAATCAAGGTTCGAGTCCTTGTCCCCGAACCAGCCCCGAGCGGCCGCCGCGTGCGGCGGGACGTCCCTCCATGAAGATCGATAAGACCTGCGCGCTCTTCTTCGCGACCAAGATCGACAGCAAGCTGCGCGAGGCCCTCTCGCAATGCAAGCCGGGCGATCGCAAGTACTTCGAGGGCGGCGCCGACGAGTTCTTGCGCGTCGTCGAGTTCGATGAGGAGAAGTGGATCGGCAAGGTCGTCAAGGGCGGCTCGCCGGTCACCGAGGTCGAGGACATCCAGCGGAACATCGTGTCGATCCTGCGGCGCGTGGCGCCCGGTGGCCGGGTGTCGGCGTCCTCGGTGAAGATGTTCGTGCTGCAGACCGGCGGCCTGGTGCCGGCGGTGGTCGACGACGACGAGGGCGAGGCCGAGGCCGAAGCCCCGGTGCCGTCGGGCCCGTACATCGCGAACTACTGAGTCCTGATCCGCGCGCCCCCGCCGTCACCGGTGCAGGGCGCTGCGAGCCGGCGGCGCGCCGCGCCTTGTCTTCTGCCGCGGCTTGCTATATCGTAAAAGTACGATGAAGCCGGCGGAGTCGTGCTGCGGTCCGGGCTCGGATGGTCCCGATGAGCGACCGATCGAAGGCGCGGCCGCCGACGACGAGCTGGCCGCCCTGGCCAAGGCCCTCGGCCACCCCGCCCGGGTCGCGATCCTCCGCCTCCTGGGCCGCAAGAACGCCTGTATTTGCGGCGACATCGTTGCGGAATTGCCGCTCGCGCAGTCGACCGTGTCGCAGCACCTCAAGGTGCTCAAAGACGCGGGCCTGATCCGCGGCGACATCGATGGCCCGCGGGTCTGCTACTGCCTCGAGCCGCGCGCGCTGCGCCGCCTCAAGGCGCTGGTCGGCGGCCTGTGACGGTCCATCGTATCGTTCATCGCCGATAAACAATCACGTCTCGCCTGCCGCGATCGCCCAAGGATCTGCACGCCATGAGCCCTCCCCATCCAAGCCTGCTCGGCAGGCTGTCGTTCCTCGACCGCTACCTGACCCTGTGGATCTTCCTCGCGATGGGCCTCGGTGTGGCGCTGGGCAACCTGGCGCCGGGCGTGCCGCGCGCGATCGATCAGCTGAGCTCGGGCACGACCTCGATCCCGATCGCGGTGGGGCTCATCCTGATGATGTACCCGCCGCTCGCGAAGGTCCGCTACGAGGAGCTGGGCAAGGTCTTCCGCAACACGCGGGTGCTGACGCTCTCGCTGGTGCAGAACTGGGTGATCGGCCCGCTGCTCATGTTCGGGCTCGCGGTCGTGTTCCTGCACGACAAGCCCGACTACATGCTCGGGCTCATCCTGATCGGCCTCGCGCGCTGCATCGCGATGGTCATCGTCTGGAATGACCTCGCGAAGGGTGACACCGAGTACTGCGCCGGGCTGGTCGCGCTGAACTCGATCTTCCAGGTGCTGTTCTTCTCGGTGTACGCGTACTTCTTCGCGACACTGCTGCCAACCTGGATCGGGCTCGAGGGCTCGGTCGTCCACATCAGCATCGGCGAGATCGCGCAGAGCGTCGCGATCTACCTCGGCATCCCGTTCGCGGCGGGCTTCCTGACCCGCCAGGTGCTGGTGCGCGCCAAGGGCCGCGACTGGTTCGAGCACCGCTTCGTGCCGCGCATCAGCCCGCTCACGCTGGTGTCGCTGCTGTTCACGATCATCGTGATGTTCTCGTTGAAGGGCGAGGCGATCGTGCAGCTGCCGCTCGACGCGCTGCGCATCGCCGTGCCGCTGCTCGTCTACTTCATCGTGATGTTCGCGGTGTCGTTCGTGATGAGCAAGCGCGTCGGTGCCGACTACAAGCAGTCGGCGACGCTCTCGTTCACGGCGGCGTCCAACAACTTCGAGCTGGCGATCGCGGTCGCGATCGCCAGCTTCGGCATCCACAGCGGCGCGGCGTTCGCGGCCGTCATCGGCCCGCTGGTCGAGGTACCGGTGCTGATCGGCCTCGTCAACGTGTCGCTGTGGGCGCAACGCCGCTACTGGCCGACCACCGGCGGGCTCGCGCCCGCGACCCGGAGCTGACCCGATGCTTGCTCCCAACCGCATCCTGTTCCTGTGCGTCGCGAACTCCGCGCGCAGCCAGATGGCCGAGGGCCTGGCGCGCTGGCTCTACGGCGATCGCGCGGTGGTCGCGAGCGCGGGCAGCCGCCCGACGCGCGTCAATCCGTACGCGATCGCCGCGATGCGCGAGCTGGGCGTCGAGCTCGGCGGTCATCGCTCGAAGTCGGTCGACGAGTTCGCGCCCGACGCGGTCGATGTCGTGATCACGCTGTGCGCGGACGAGGTCTGCCCGGTGATCCTCGGCAAGCACCGCCGCATGCACTGGCCGATCCCCGATCCGGCCAGCGACGATCCGTCGCTCGATGCCGCGGCGCTGACCGCGCGCTTCCGCGCGGCGCGCGACGCGATCCGCCGCCGGCTGGTCGCGTTCGAGTCCGAGCTGGCGCCGCCGGCGGTGGCGGTCGAGCCGGCGCGCGCCGACGAGCTCGACGCGGTGTGCGCGCTGGTGGCGGCCGCGGATCTGCCGATCGATGGCATCGCCGCGCAGTTCCCCGCGGGCTACGTCGTGGTCCGCGACGGCGGCGCGATCACCGCGGTCGCGGGGCTCGAGCGGTTCGGCGACGCGGCGCTCCTGCGCTCGGTCGCGGTCGCGCCCGGTGTGCGCACGCGCGGCCTCGGGCGCGCGGTGGTCGCGGATCGCATCGCGGCGGCGCGGCGCGCCGGGCTGCCGGCGGTGCATCTACTCACCACGACCGCGGCGGCGTACTTCGCGCGCCTCGGCTTCGCGCGGATCGAGCGCGCGGCCTTGCCCGCGGCGGTCGCCGCCTCGCCCGAGCTGACGGGCGCGTGCCCGGCCAGCGCGGCGACCTTCGAGCTGGTGCTCGACGTTCACTGAGCTGTCGATCGGCTGCATCCATCGGGCGCGATGCCCGTCTCTCGAGCAGGAGGCCACGATGACCACGACCGAATCCCCGCTCACGAGCAATCCAGACGACATCCGCGCCGAGGTCCGCGCGCGCTACGGGGCGATCGCCACGGGTGGCGCGACCAGCTGCTGTGCGCCCGCGCCCAGCGCCACCGGCATCGCGCCGCCCAGCTGCTGCGTGCCGTCGTCGGCCGCGCTCGGCTATGGCGCCGACGAGCTCGCCGCTGGCGAAGGCGCCGATCTCGGCCTCGGCTGCGGCAACCCCGGCGCGATCGCCGCGCTGCGCGAGGGCGAGACCGTGCTCGATCTCGGCGCCGGCGCGGGCTTCGACTGCCTGCTCGCGGCGCGCCAGGTCGGGCCGCGCGGTCGCGTCATCGGCGTCGACATGACGCCCGAGATGATCGCGCGCGCTCGCACCAACGCCGCGAAGTCCGGCGCCGCCAACGTCGAGTTCCGGCTGGGCGAGATCGAGCACATGCCGGTGTCCGATGGCACCGTCGACGTGATCCTGTCGAACTGCGTGATCAACCTGATCCCCGACAAGGCGGCCGCGTTCCGCGAGGCGTTCCGCGTGCTCAAGCCCGGCGGGCGGCTCGCGATCGCCGATGTCGTCACGCTGCAGCCGTTGCCCGAGGCGATGGCGCGCGATGTCGCCGCGTACACCGGTTGCGTCGCGGGTGCGGCCTCGGTCGACGCGCTGCGCACCCACCTCGCGGCCGCGGGCTTCATCGATATCGACATCACGGTGAAGCCCGAGAGCCGCGCGGTGATCGCGTCGTGGTGGCCGGGCTCGGGGGCCGAGGACTACGTCGCGTCAGCGACGATCGAGGCGCGGCGGCCGGGCGAGAAGGCGGCGTGCTGCGGACCGAGCTGCTGCCCATGAGCGTCGCGGCGGCGAGCGCGCCCGACTGGCGCGAGCTGCGCGATCAGCTGCGGCCGTTCGTCGCGAAGCGCGTCGCGGTCGCGGCCGACGTCGACGACGTGGTGCAGGAGGTCATGCTGCGCATGCACCGCGGCCTCGACGGGCTGCGCGACGATCAGCGCCTCGCGCCGTGGATGTACCAGATCGCGCGCACCTCGATCGCCGATCACGGCCGGGCGCGCGCGCGCCACCCGCTGTGCCCCGACGATCAGGACGACGCCGCGGCGGTCGATCCGCGCGACCCGCGCGCGCCTGGCGACAACCCGGTGCCGGCGCGGATCGCGCAGACGCTCGCGTTCTTCACCGCGCACCTGCCGTCGCCGTATCGCGAGGCGATCACGCTGACCGAGCTCGAGGGCCGGACCCAGCGCGAGGCCGCCGAGATGCTCGGGGTGTCGCTGCCCGCGCTCAAGTCGCACGTCCTGCGCGGCCGCGCGCGGCTGCGCGCGATGCTCGAGCGGTGCTGCGCGATCGCCGTCGACGCGCGTGGCACGCCGGTCGAGTGCGTGCCGCGCGCCACGTGCGCGCCGCGCTCAGCTTCGCTCGTGCGCGAGGCCCCAGCGGATGCCGCGATCGCACACGATCATCGCGGGCGCGCCGATGCGCGCGAGCACGCGCGCCAGGATCGCGGCGCCAGCGGGCAGCACGTCGGCGCGCTCGGGCACCATCCCGGGTAGCGCGCGGCGGGTCGCGGTGGTCATCGCGACCAGGCGATCGAACAGCGCCTGGACCGCGGGCGCCTCGAGCCGCAGCCCGGTCACCTTGTCGGGATCGTAGGTCGCGAGGCCGAGCTCGATCGCCGCCAGCGTGGTCGCGGTGCCCGCGGTCGCGACCACGAGCGCGCCGGTCGGGAGCTCGAGGGGTGCGAGCCGCGCGTCGATGTCGTCGCTGAGCGCGCGCAGCTCGCCCGCCGCCGGCGGATCGCTCTTGAGATGGCGCTCGGCGAGCCGCACCGCGCCGATCGGCACGCTGACCTCGGAGGTCACGCGCGTGCCATCGGTGGCGATCAGCTCCGTCGAGCCGCCGCCGACATCGCAGACGACATAGGGCGTGCCGCGCAGCTCCGGGAAGGTCGCGGCGACCGCGCCGAACGCGAGCTCGGCCTCGCGCGGGCCGGCGATGATCTCGATCGGCGCGCCGAGCAGCGCCTCGGCCGGCCCGGTGAACGCGCGCGCGTTCGCGGCCTCGCGCAGCGCCTGGGTCCCGATCACCGCGCGACGATCGACCCGGTGCGCGGCCATCACCGCGGCGTACTCGCGGCAGATCCCGAGGCTGCGCTCGATCGCCGCGTCGGCCAGGCGACCGCTCGCGTCCAGGCCCTGGCCCAGCCGGCCGAACCGGCACAGGTCCACGATCGGCCGCGGCACCCCCGCGGCGTCGCGCTCGACGATCAGGAGCAGGAGCGTGTTGGTGCCGATGTCGATGATCGCGGTCCGCATGCCCGCACGGTAGCGCACTGCGAGGGCCAGAGCGCGGGCGCTGGCGGCTGCGCGGCGCCTGGATGTACGGTCCGCGCATGCAGGCGCTGCTCGTGCTCGATGTCATGAACGCGATCTTCGAGCTGCCCATCCCGCTGCACGATCCGGACGGATTCCTCGCACGCGTCGGTGCGCTCCTCGATCGAGCGCGCGTGCGGCGCGTGCCGGTCGTGCACTTCCGACAGCTCGGGCCCGCGGGCGGGCTGTTCGCGCCCGGTGGGCGTGGGCGCGAGCTTCACCCGCGCGTCGCTCCGGCGCCCGACGAGCTCGTGATCGACAAGCGCGAGCCCGACATGTTCGTCGGGACCTCGCTCGCCGACGCGCTCGCGGCGCGCGCCGTCGCCGAGGTCGTGATCTGCGGCTTCGCGACCGAGGGCTGCATCGACACGACCGTGCGTAGCGCGTGGGCCAAGGGGCTCCGCGTCGTGCTCGCGGCGGGGGCCCACACGACGACCGCCAACGCGGTGCTCTCGGCGCAGCAGATCGTGCAGCACCACGAGCTGGTCCTCGCGCGCTTCGCGCAGGTCGTGCCCGCCGCCGAGATCGCGTTCATGTGAGAACGGGGCTGCCGCGCTTCGCGGCGGTCATGGGCGCTGGCGAGGGGGCAGGGACGAGTTGGCGGCACGGGCACGGAAGTCCCCATGCGCCCTGTCAGGGATCAATCCGATCAACCCAATCTGTACCTACCGTCGGTGATGTATCCGGTTTGGACCCCGTACTACGATATGATAGAATATCGGCGCAACCAATGTCGCAGCAGGTGCAGCGCGAGCTCCCGTGGCGTACGCGGGGCGGCAAGCGTCCGAACTCGGGGCGGAAGGCTCGCGGCCCACGCTCCAGCGAGCCGCATCGCGTGCGCCCGGCGATCGATCCGCGTCATCCGCTGCACGTCGTCATCCGCGCGCGGCCAGGCCTCAAGCTGCGCCGGCGCGCAGGCTGGCTGGCGGTCCGGCACGGGCTCGCGATCACCTGCCGGCGGAGCGACTTTCGCATCTGCCATGTCTCGGTGCAGGGCAACCACGTCCACCTGATCGTCGAGGCGGACAGCCACATGTCACTCGCGCGCGGGATGCAGGGCTTCCAGATCGCGTGCGCGCGGCGGTTCAACCTCCAGACCCGCCGCCGCGGCGGGGTCTTCGCGGATCGCTATCATCCGCGGCCG
>JAIOQA010000085.1 GCA_021413675.1 Deltaproteobacteria bacterium
GCGACCGCGCCGTCGAGCTCGGCCCGGGCCTCGCCGCCGCGCAGCCGGCCCTGGCGCAGGCGCGCGAGCCGATCGGCGAGGATCGCGCGGGCCGCGGCGGCGTCGGGCGGCGGCGGATCGGCGAGCTCGCGCTCGAGCGCGGCGCGTTCGTTCGAGGGCGAGCGGGCCGCGCGCTCGACGAGATCATCGGCGAGCCCGGCGAGCGCCCCGGCGAGCGCGTCGTCGACCAGCCCGTCGCGCACCGCGGCGGTGTCGCAGACATCGATGACGTGTAGCGCGTCGTGCGCGAGCCCGCGCGCGGCGGTGACCTCGATGCCGAGCGCGGTCGCGAGCGCCGCCACCGGCCCGCGGAGGTACGCGACCCACGGCGCGAACAGCGCGCGCGGGGTCTCGCCGCGCAGGTGCTGACCGGCGAGCCCGTGGCTGGCGATCAGCGCGACCGCGAGCGCGGCGCGCGCCGCCTCGAGCCCGTAGCGCGGGCCGAGGTCGGCCTCGACCAGCGCCGCCGCCGCGAGGTTGTGGATCGCGAGATCGAGGCCGCGCGCGCGCCACGCCGCGCGGGTCGCGGCGTCGCCGCCCTTGCAGACATCGAGGTGCAGCATCGCGACCCGCACGCACGGCAGCACGCCGGCGTCGCGCAGCCGGCGGACGCGCGCGCGCAGATCCGCCAGCCGCGCGGGGCTCACGCCGTCGCGCGCGAACCGCGCGCCGTCGCCGCGCTCGAGCTCGCGCAGGCGCTGACCGAGGGCGCGGGTCGCGACGTGATCGAGCAGCGGCCGCGCGATCGCGCCGGCCGGCGCGGGATCGTGCTCGACCGGCGCGGGCCGGGGCTCGGCGAGCGCGGGGAGCAGCGGCAGCGCGCGCGCGATCCGGATCGCCATCGGGCTCGCGGGATCGCGCAGCGCCTCGAGCGCGGCGACCGCGACCGCGGTGTCCTCGGCCAGCGCCGGGCCGAGCCGATCGTCGGGCAGGGCGCCGAGCTCGTCGAGCAGCACGTCGCGCTCGGCGAGCGCCGCCGGATCGGAGGCGAGCGCCTGGCCCTCGGGCCCGACGTGGCGCAGCGCGAGCCCGTCGCGGAACCGCTCGGCGGCGGCGAGCCGCGCGACCAGCGCCGGGGGCAGCGCGCGGGCCGCCGCGCGGAAGCGCGCGATCGCGTCGGGATCGGCGCCATCGGCGAGGCGCCGGAGCAGGTCGTCGTGCAGGTCGTGCTCGGCGGGCGGCGCGTCAGGCATCGGCGCGAGCGTACCCGAGCGGTCGACGGCTGCGCGCGATCCGCCGATCCTCAGGCCCGCAGCTGCTCGACCACCGATCGCAGCGCGCCCGCCGGATCCGCGGTGATCGGCGCGCCGTGCCCGACCAGCACGCGCCGCAGCCCCGGCAGCGCGGCCAGCTCCTCGAGCTGCGCGGCCAGCGCGCGCTTGTCCTGGATCATCATCCAGCGCGCGGCGCGCGGCACCGAGACCCGGCCGGTCGGCGCGAGCATGAACCCGACCGGGCCGGTGCGCTTCGGCACGTTGAGGATCGTGTCGCAGAACACCAGCGTGACGTCGTCGCCCGAGCGGATCTGCACCAGCGTGTCCGAGGCCGAGCCCGCGATCGGCACGACCTTGACGGTCTCGTCGCCGGGCGCCTCGTCGGTCGTCAGATCGACCGGCACCACCTTCGCGACGCGCTTGCGGCCGCGCGGCGGCGCGATGACCTTGAGCTGGGGATAGCGCGCCTTCCAGATCGCGGCGTCCTGGCGGTGGTAGCCGTTGGGCACGACCAGGAAGGTCGGGCGGCCCCAGGCCTCGAGCTCCTTCATCTCGGCGTCGTCGAGCGCGATCGCGTTGTCGATCAGCAGCCCGCCGTCGCGCATCCGGCCCACGACCATCTGGCGCTGGACCTGGCCCATCATCCCCGAGACCCGCCACAGGTTGTCGGCGAGCTTCTCGATCGGGCGATGGGGGAGCACGGTCCAGGTCGAGAACGGCTTGGGCATGGCGCTACGGTACCTCTGCCGGGCGCGTCGAGGTGGCTGCGCGATTCGTCGCACCGACCAGCGGCCGATCGAGGCCGCCCGCGCGCGTGGGCCGGCGCACCACCAGCGCGACGACCGTTCCCGGGCCGCGCGTCGGCGCGTCAACTGCACTATGGTCGGCCCATGGGCTTCATCCACAAGATCCTGGTCGCCACCGACTTCTCGGAGCACGCCGATCACGCGATCGCGCACGCCGCCGAGGTGTCGGCCAAGTTCGCCGCGCCGCTGCTCGTGCTCCACGTCGCGTCGTCCCCGGTCGTCCCCGTGCCCGATGGCTTCGTGATCGTCCCGCCGAGCGCGCTCGCCGATCTCCAGATCGCCGTGACCGAGGGCCTCGAGCGCGCGGTCGCGCGCGCGCACAACGCCGGCGCCGTCGAGGTGACCAGCGCGCACGCGGAGGGCGCGGCCTGGGAGCAGATCGTCGAGACCGCGCGCGAGCAGGGCTGCGACCTGATCGTCGTCGGCACCCACGGTCGCTCGGGCCTGTCCCGCGTGCTGCTCGGCTCGACCGCCGAGCGCGTCGTCCGCAAGGCCGGCTGCGCGGTGCTGGTCGTCGGCCCGCGCGCCGAGAAGTAGCCCGCTACAGCAGCTCGACGATCGCCTCGAGCACGCGCGCGGTCGCGCCCCAGATGCGGTGCTCGCCGTGGCGGTACGCGCGCAGCGTGTAGCTCACGCCCTGCCAGGTGCGGGTCCCGAGATCCTCGGCGGCGGCGCGATCGCGGAACAGCGCCAGCGGCGCCTCGAACCAGCCGGCGACCTCGCGGCGATCGGGCACGTACGCGAGGTCGCGCGCGTCGAGGCGCGCGACCACGGGCGTGATCGCGAAGCCGGTCGGGGTGGGCACGTCGTCGATCGCGCCGAGCACCTCGATGCGATCGCGCGGCACGCCCAGCTCCTCGAAGGCCTCGCGGCACGCGGCCTCGATCTCGCTGGCGTCGGAGGCCTCGACCCGGCCGCCGGGCAGGGCGATCTGGTTCGAGTGCACCGGCGCGTCGTGGCCGCGCTGGATCAGCGGCACGAACGGCTCGCCGTGGCGATCGACGATCAGCGCGGCGACCGCCGCCGGACGCGCGGCGTGGGTCCAGCGGACCCGCGGCCGGTCGACGAGCGCCGCCCGCAGCGCCGCGATCGTCTCGTCGAACGCGGTCACTCGGAGCAGCGCCTCGTCGACGGCGGCAGGACCTTGCCCGGGTTGAGCAGCTCGCGCGGATCCCACATCCGCTTCCACTTGCGCTGCCACTCGAGCACCTGCTCGCTCTGCTCCATCGACATGAAGTCGCGCTTCGACAGCCCGATGCCGTGCTCGCCCGACAGCGTGCCGCGCAGCGCGATCGTGTGCGCGAACAGCTCGCGCGTGACCTCGTAGAGGTGCCCGGTCACCGCGGGATCGGCGGGATCGGCGTCGGACAGGAGGTTCACGTGCAGGTTGCCGTCGCCGGCGTGGCCGAACACCGTGATCTGCACGCCGCTCTTGGCCGCGAGCTGGTCGCAGCGCCGCAGCATCTCGACGATCGCGCCGCGCGGCACGCACACGTCCTCGTTGATCTTGATGCGGTGCGCTTCCTTGAGCGACGACGAGATCAGGCGGCGCGCCTCCCACAGCGCGCGGCGCTCGGCCGCGTCCTGGGCGGCGAGCACGTCGAGCGCGCCGCGCTCGTCGCACGCCATGCCGATCCGCTCCATCTGCCCGCCCATCTCGTCGGGATCGCCGTCGACCTCGATCAGCACGATCGCGCCGGCGTTCTCCGGGAAGCGGTAGCGCGACTTGGGGCGGATGTGATCGATCGAGCTCTTGTCGGCGATCTCGAGCGCGCGCGGCCGGAGCCCGCTGCGCAGGAGCGCCGAGATGCAGGTGCCCGCCGCCTGGGTGTCGGCGAACACCGCGAGCACGGTCGAGGCCGCCTGCGGCCTGGGCAGGAGCTTGAGCGTGAGCTCGGTGATCACGCCGAAGGTGCCCTCGCTGCCGACGAAGCCGGCGACGAGATCGTAGCCGGTGACGCCCTTCGAGGTCCGCCGGCCGACGCGCAGCCGCTCGCCGCCCATCAGCGCGACGTCGAGGCCGAGCACGTACTCGCGGGTGACGCCGTACTTGAACGCGCGCGGGCCGCCCGCGTTGGTCGCGGCGTTGCCGCCGATCGAGCAGTACTCGAGCGACGCCGGGTCGGGTGGGTAGAACATCCCCTGCTCCTCGACCGCGGACTGCAGCTCGCCGGTGATGACGCCGGGCTCGACCACGGCCACGAGATCGTCCGGATCGATCTCGAGGATCCGCTTCATCTTCTCTGTCGACAGCACGACGCCGCCGGCGATCGGCAGGCAGCCGCCGCACAGGCCGGAGCCGGCGCCGCGCGGCGTGACCGGCACGCCGTGCTCCGCGCACAGCCGGAGCACCGCCGCGACCTCGTCGGCGGTGGTCGCGAGCACCGCGCAGTCCGGCAGGAACTGCTGCGGGATCGGGTTCTCGTCGTGGCCGTAGTCATCGAGGCGCTCGTCGCCGCGCTGGATGACCTTGTCGGCGCCGAGCTCGCGCTCGAGGAGAGGGGCGATGTCGACCACGATCCGTCGTACCAGAGGATCGCGGCGCGCGCAGCGAGTGAATGCGGGTCGCCCGGCGCGCTACGCGATCACACCGTCAGACGCTGAAGCTGGAACCACACCCGCACGTCGACTTGACGTTCGGGTTGTGGAACTTGAAGCCCGCGCCCTGCAGGCCCTCGACGTAGTCGATCTGGGTGCCGGCCAGGTACATCAGGCTCATCTCGTCGACGACGACGTCGACGCCGTTGAGCACGATGCGCCGATCGACCTCGGTCGCGTCGTCGAAGTAGAGATCGTACGAGAAGCCGGCGCAGCCACCGCCGACGACGCGCAGGCGCAGGCCCATGGTCGCCTCGATGCCCTCGGCCTGGCGGATCTCGTTGACCTTGGCCGCGGCCAGCGCGGTGATGCCGATCATGTCCTCGGGGCCGCTCGCCTCGCTCCCCGCGGGCGCGACGACGGGCGCCGCGTGGCTGTGATCGTGGCCGTGGTCGTGGTGATGGTCGTGCGAGACTTCGCTCATAGGTTCTCCTGTACCACGAACCTCACGTATGGGTTCGGTTTGATCGCAGCATAGGTCGATTTGCCGCGCGCGCAATTCCCGACCGTGGCGATCGGGAATCGAATTGCGGCGTTGACGAAGGCGCAACTGCCCGGTATCGCTACGGTCCAGATGGCGAACTTCCAGAGCATCCTCAAGGACGTGAAGGCGGCGATCCGCGAGACCGACATCACCAAGGTGCGCGAGCTGATCGACGCGCCGGGTCAGGCGGTCCTCATCGACGTCCGCGAGCAGGACGAGTACGCCCAGGGCTACATCCCGGGCGCCCGCTGGATCCCGCGCGGCTTTCTCGAGCAGCGCATCGAGGATGCGGTGCCGGATCGCGCGGCGCCGGTCATCGTCTACTGCGCCGGCGGCACCCGCTCGGCGCTCGCGGCCCGCAGTCTCGCCGAGCTCGGCTACACCAACGTCGAGTCCATGGCCGGCGGCTTCACCGCGTGGAAGCGCTCGGGGCTGCCGTGGAAGGCGCCGACGATCCTCACCAAGGATCAGGAGCTGCGCTACTCGCGCCACACGATGCTGCCGGAGATCGGCACCGCCGGGCAGATCAAGCTGCTCGAGGCGAAGGTGCTGTGCATCGGCGCCGGCGGCCTGGGCTCGCCGTCGTCCTTGTATCTCGCCGCGGCGGGCATCGGCACGATCGGCATGATCGACGACGACATCGTCGACGCGTCGAACCTGCAGCGGCAGATCCTGCACAACACCGAGCGCGTCGGCATGGCCAAGGTCGACAGCGCCGAGAAGACCCTGCGCGGGCTCAACCCCGACGTGAAGGTCATCAAGCACCAGTGCCGGCTCACGTCGGAGAACGTGATCGAGATCCTCGGCAAGTACGACGTGATCGTCGACGGCGCCGACAACTTCCAGACCCGCTACCTGGTCAACGACACCGCGCTCAAGCTCGGCAAGCCGGTGATCCACGCGTCGATCTTCCGGTTCGAGGGCCAGCTGACGGTGTTCCCCGCCGATGGCTCGCCCTGCTACCGCTGCCTGTACCCGGAGCCGCCGCCGCCCGAGGAGGCGCCGTCGTGCCAGGAGGCCGGCGTGCTCGGCGTGCTGCCCGGCATCATGGGCGTGCTCCAGGCGGTCGAGGTCGTCAAGCTGGTCGTCGGGATCGGCGAGAGCCTGGCCGGGCGCCTGCTGGTCTACGACGCGCTCAAGGCCAAGTTCCGCGAGCTCAAGCTGCGCCGCGACCCGAAGTGCCCAACCTGCGGCGACGGCGTCGATCGCTCGAAGATCGAGCTCATCGACTACGTCCAGTTCTGCGCCGGCGGCTGAGCGCGATCGCTCCGGTCGCACCGTGAGGTGCTGACACCGGTTTGTGACCGCCGCTTGGCGCGGCCCTGATCGCACGCGCTGGCATGCGTCGGTCGTCGCCTTGACCCGGCGCCATGCGCACGGGACACTGCGCGAGAGGTGGCATTCGAGCCGGGGCAGACCGTCGGCAACTACCGCATCCTGTCGAAGATCGGCACGGGCGGCATGGGGGCGGTGTACCTGGCGGAGCACCCGCTGATCGGCAAGCGGGTCGCGCTCAAGGTCATCCACCGCGAGCTCGCCGGTAACCGCGAGGTCATCTCGCGCTTCTTCAACGAGGCGCGCGCGGTCAACAAGATCGGCAACGAGCACATCGTCGAGATCCACGACTTCGGCCAGACCCCGCAGCACGAGTACTTCTTCATCATGGAGTACCTCGAGGGCCAGACCCTCGCGGGGGCGCTCCAGCGCGGCGTGTTCGACCAGCAGCGCGCGCTCCACGTCGGCGCGCAGATCGCGAGCGCGCTGGCGGCGGCGCACGCGCAGGGCATCATCCACCGCGATCTCAAGCCCGACAACGTGATGCTCACGACCCGGCACGGCGATCCGGACTTCGTGAAGATCCTCGATTTCGGCCTGGCCAAGATGTTCCAGGAGGGCTCGGTCGCGCTGACCGCCGCCGGCGTCGTGCTCGGCACGCCGCAGTACATGTCGCCCGAGGCCTGCGAGTCGAAGCGCGACGTCGACCACCGCACCGACATCTACGCGCTCGGCGTGCTGCTGTTCCAGATGCTGTGCGGGGTCGTGCCGTTCGACGGCCAGTCGATGGGCGAGATCCTGATCAAGCAGGTGATGCACGCGCCGCCGGCGCCGCGCGCGCTCAACCCGAACATCGCGCCTGCGGTCGAGCAGATCATCCTGCGCTGTCTCGCCAAGGCCGCCGATGGCCGGTTCCCGACGATGGTCGCGCTGCAGGGCGCGCTCCTCGATCCCGATCGCTACCTCGCCAGCTCGCCGCCGGTGATGCCCGCGTCGATCCCGTCGGCGACCGCGCAGGCGCGCACGCTGTTCCTCGACGGCGGCCCGCCGTCCGGCGCGATGCCGGCGGTGCCATCGGGCGGGGCGCTGCCGCTGCGCGCGCCGCCGCCGTCGATGATCGGCCAGATCGGCCAGCAGACGATGCTCAACCCGAACGCGCCGACCGGCCTCGGGCCCGCGGGCCAGCTCGCGTACGCCGCGACCGGCTCGATGCCGATCGTCGCCGATCCGGCGGCGGCGGAGATCGCGCGCCTGCGCCGCTCGACCGGCATCCCGGGCATGCAGCTGCCGGCGCAGCCGCAGAACCACACGATGGTGATCGGCACGCCGCCCGGCTACAAGGATCGGCCGCCGCGGCGGACGTGGCCGTTCGTGCTGGTCGGCGCGGTGGTCATGGCGATCGGCGGCGCGAGCGTCGCGCTCCTCACCGGTCGCGGCGACGAGCCGTCCGGTGCGGCGAGCGGCTCGGCCGCCGGATCCGCGGGCTCCGGGGGATCGAGCGCGCCGGTCGCGAGTGGATCCGGCAGCGCGAGCCCCGGCTCGGCGTCGACAGGTGCGGGGACCGGTAGCGCGAGCGGGAGCGCCGCGGTCGCCGCGCCGGCCGACGCCGCGATCGCGATCATCCCCGACGCGCCGCTTCCGCCCGACGCCGCGCCGCCGCCCGACGCCGCGCCGGTCGCGAAGGAGGTCACGCTCACGATCGACACCGCGCCCACCGGCGCGGAGGTCTTCGACAGCGAGGGCCTGTCGCTGGGCAAGACGCCGCTGCGCCTCACCGTGCCGGCGTCGTCGACGCCGCTCGATCTCGTCTTCAAGCACGCCGGCATGAAGGACAAGCCCAAGTCGGTGCCGGTCACCGACGATCGCGCGATGACCGTCGATCTCGAGCCGGCGCCGCGCGCGGCGGGATCCGGATCGGCCGCGGTGCCGCACGGCGCGGGATCGGGCTCGGCCGCGCCGCGGGGCGCGGTGGCGGGCGCGGGCTCGTCGAGCGGCGCGGGATCCGGTTCGTCGGCGCACGGCAAGGGCACCGGCAAGGGCTCGGGCAAGGGCACCGGCAAGGGCTCCGGGAAGGGCTCCAGCGACGGCAGCGGCAACGGCATCATGGCGCCGGACTTCTGACCGACACCGCCGCCCGGCGCCGCCCGGCGCCGCCCGGCATCGTCGACGGCAACGATTGCGTCGCTCCCGCGACTGCGCCATCCTGCCGGGATGATCCTGGCCCCGCTGATCGCGATCCTCGCCGCCGTCGTCGCGGCGATCGTGGTCGCGAGCCTGACCGCGCGCGCCGCCGCCCTTGCCGCCGCCGCCGAGCGCGTCGCCGCGGAGGCGAGCGCCGCCGCCGATCGCGAGGCCGCCCGGTCCGCCGCGGTCGCGATCCGCACCGCCGCCGAGTCCGAGGCCCGCCGCGAGACCCTCGCGATCCGCGAGGCCGCGGTCGCCGACTTCGAGCGCAAGAGCCGCGCGATCGCCAGCCGCCGCGATCAGATCGCGCGCGCCGTCGCTGGCGTGTCGAGCCTCGAGGTCGAGCTCACCGAGCGCACCGAGGCCCTGGCCGCGCGCGACCGCGAGCTGCAGTCGAAGCGCGATCGCGCCAACGGCCTCGATCGCGACGCCGGCCGCCGCGGCGGCGACATCGGTCACCGCCGACGGCGGCGCGGTCCACGCGGCGATCGAGCAGATCGCCAACGTGCGCCTCCTGGTCAACGACGACCACGACGCGATCCGGCTCGACGGCCAGGACGGCGTCGGCAAGGAGGTCGCGCGCCGCGCGCTCGGCAAGCTGCTCAAGAAGCCCGAGTCGATCGACGAGGCCCGCAAGAACCCGCTGGAGTGGGCGCAGAAGTTCCGCACGCACCTCGAGCAGGAGATCCGCCAGCTCGGCAAGAAGGCGTTCCAGGTGCTCGAGATCCCGCGTCCGCACCAGGAGATCGTCGACCTCGTCGGCGCGCTCAACTACCGCACCAGCTACACCCAGAACCAGTGGCTGCACGCGGTCGAGGCCAGCTTCCTCGCCGGCATCATGGCCTCGGAGCTCGGCCTCGACGAGAAGCTCGCGCGCCGCGCGACGCTCATGCACGACATCGGCAAGGCGCTGACCCACAAGATCGAGGGCTCGCACGCGGTGATCGGCGCCGAGATCGCGCGCCGCCTCGGCGAGCCCGAGATCATCGCCAACGCGATCGGCGCGCACCACACCGACGAGCCGTTCAACTCGCCGTACGCCTACCTGGTCGCCGCCGCCGACGCGATGAGCGGCGCGCGGCCCGGCGCGCGGCGCGAGCAGACCGAGGGCTTCTCGACCAAGATCGAGGACCTCGAGCGCATCGGCGAGTCGTACCGCGGCGTCGACCACGCCCACGCCGTGTTCGGCGGCCGCGAGCTCCGGGTCTACGTGCGCGAGCGCGAGGTCGACGACCTCCGCACCGTCGAGCTGTCGTCGGAGATCGCGGCCCAGGTCGCCGAGGAGCTGACGTTCCCCGGGCAGATCAAGGTCACGGTCATCCGCGCGTTCGAGGCGGTCTCGACCGCCAACTGATCCGGGGGCCCGGGCGCGCGCGTTCGCGCTACTGCCCGGTCGAGTTGCAGCGATCGAGCAGCACCTGCGCGTTCTCGGGCTGGTGCATGGTCATCTCGTCGCGGCCGCAGCCGCCGCTGGTGGTCTGCACGAACACCTCGAGCTGCGATCCGATCTCGAACCGCATCGGCACCTGCACGCCGGCGTTCGACTCGAACGAGATCGGCGGTTCGCGCCGGCCATCGGCGTGCGTGATCTCGACGCGCACCCGGTGCCGACAGTCGCTGTGGCTCCAGGTCGTCGCGGTGACCTGCTGGTCCTCGGTCGAAACGACGCGCGTGCCGTCGACCTTGAACGCGCCCTGGAAGCACATCACCGCGTCGTTGTAGTCGCGGTCGCCGCCGGCGCCCATGTCCTCGAAGTTCACGCCGACGCGCACCACCGGCGTGCCCGCGATGACCAGCGGCGGCTGCGCCGGCGGCACCGTGGTCTCGCGGACCGTGGTCGGCGGCGGCGGTGGGCCGGGCTGTACATTCGCGCCGCCGCGGGCCGCGAACTGCGCGGTGCAGGACGACAGCAGGAGCAGGGCGAGGGCGCGAGCGTGGGGCATGGTCGTTCGACTGCGATCGGCGGCGGTCATTCAGGCGCCACCATGGTAGACGCGACGCATGGTCGCAGACCCTCACGCGTACGTGAGACTTCGGGGTTGACTCCCCGCCGTGATCCCCCCATAGTGCGCCCTGTAGAGCCGAAACCTAACGTAAAGGTTAGAGTATAGGCATCGCAACCATGCGGAAGTCCGAAGACAAGCTCCTCAAAGTCGGTGAACTGGCGAAGGCGGTCGGCAAGACCGTGCGCGCCATGCACCTCTATGAAGAGCTCGGCCTGCTCGAGCCCGCGTCGCGGTCCGAGGGCGGCTTCCGCATGTACAGCGCCGCGGCGATCGAGCGCATCCAGTGGATCGTCAAGCTGCAGGCCATCGGCTTCACGCTCGGCGAGATCCAGGGCTTCGTCCGCGACTTCGAGGATGCGAACTCGGGGCGCGAGGCCACCGACCGCGCCCGCGCGGTGTTCGCCCAGAAGCAGCGCGAGATCCGCGATCAGATCACCCAGCTGCAGGTGATCGAGAACGATCTGGTCGAGGCGCTCGCGTACCTCGACTCCTGCCAGTCGTGCTCGCCGGTGTTCACGCCGCACGAGTGCGGCGAGTGTGGCCACGAGGGCCACCACGTCGGCACCGCGCCCCGGCTGTTCGCCGGCCTGTCGCGTCGGCCCGGCGACGATCCGCCGGCGGAGCGCGCCTTCGACGTGCCGCTGTCCGCTCTGCTCAAGGAAGACAACTGATGTCCACGTCCACCGCGCCCTCGATCGCGCAGGTCCCCGTCCCCGAGGGCGTCCACCTGCCGATCTTCATGGACAACCACTCGACGACGCCGGTCGACCCGCGCGTGCTCGAGACGATGCTGCCGTTCTTCACGCAGCACTTCGGCAATGCCGCCAGCCGCAACCACGTCTTCGGCTGGACCGCCGAGGCCGCGGTCGAGCACGCGCGCGGCCAGATCGCCGCGCTCATCGGCGGCGACGCGAAGGAGATCGTCCTGACCTCGGGCGCGACCGAGGCCGACAACCTCGCGGTGAAGGGCGTGGCCTCCTTCTACAAGAAGCAGGGCAACCACATCATCACCGGGCTCACCGAGCACAAGGCGATCCTCGACACCTGCAAGCGCCTCGAGCGCGAGGGCTACGAGGTCACGTACCTGCAGCCGGCCAAGGACGGCCTGTACACGCCCGAGCAGGTCGCCGCGGCGATCCGCCCGACGACGATCCTGGTCAGCATCATGTTCGCCAACAACGAGGTCGGCGTGGTGCAGCCGATCGAGGCGATCGGCGCGGCGATCAAGGCCGCCAACCCGAAGACGCTGTTCCACTCGGACGCGGTCCAGGGCGTGGGCAAGGTCCCGCTCGACGTCAACAAGGCCAAGCTCGACCTGGTCTCGATGACCGCGCACAAGATGTACGGCCCCAAGGGCGTGGGCGCGCTCTGGGTGCGCCGCAAGCCGCGCGTGCGCGTCGATCCGATCCTCGACGGCGGCGGCCACGAGCGCGGCATGCGCTCGGGCACCCTCGCGGTGCCGCTGATCGTCGGCTTCGGCAAGGCCTGCGAGATCGCGCAGGCCGACATGGCCGACGAGGCGATCCGCCTGGGCGGCCTCCGCGACCGGCTCTACCGCGGGCTGACCTCGCGCCTGACCGACACGTTCGTCAACGGCTCGATGGAGCACCGGCTGCCCGGCAACCTGAACATCTCGTTCGCGTTCGTCGAGGGCGAGTCGCTCTTGATGGCGCTCAAGGACCTCGCGGTGTCGTCGGGCTCGGCCTGCACCTCGGCGTCGCTCGAGCCCAGCTACGTGCTGCGCGCGCTGGGCGTGGGCGAGGAGCTGGCGCACACCTCGATCCGCTTCGGCATCGGCCGCTTCAACACCGAGGCCGAGATCGACTACACGATCGAGCTGGTCGTGCGCGCGGTGAACCGCCTGCGCGAGCTGTCGCCGCTGTGGGAGATGCACCAGGACGGCATCGACATCGCGTCGATCGCCTGGACTCCGCACTGACCGCGGCCCCCTTTCGACCCCCCACCTCACAAGCGAGGATCCCATGGCGTACTCCGAGAAGGTCATCGAGCACTACGAGAACCCGCGCAACGTCGGGTCGTTCGGCAAGGACGACGACGACGTCGGCACCGGCCTGGTTGGCGCGCCGGCGTGCGGCGACGTCATGAAGCTGCAGATCAAGGTCGAGGGCGGCGTCATCACCGACGCCAAGTTCAAGACCTTCGGCTGCGGCTCGGCGATCGCGTCGTCGTCGCTCGCGACCGAGATGATCAAGGGCATGTCCCTCGATCAGGCCGCGACCATCAAGAACACCGACATCGTGGCGGAGCTGAACCTCCCGCCGGTCAAGATCCACTGCTCGGTGCTCGCCGAGGACGCGATCAAGGCGGCGATCGAGGACTACAAGAAGAAGCAGGCCGCACGCACCGCGTGAGCCGATGCAGACCATGGCGACCCCAGAGATCATCAAGCCGACGCCCGTCCCGCCGACCGCGGGCACGAAGCCCACGACCATCGAGATCACCGCGGCCGCGGCCGAGGAGATCGCGAAGCAGCGGGCCAAGCGCGGCACGCCCGACGCGTCGATCCGCGTCGGCCTGCGCGGCGGCGGCTGCACCGGCTTCTCCTACGTCTTCGAGTGGGCCGACGCGATGCGCCCGACCGACCGCAAGTTCGAGGCGCACGGCGTCTCGATCGTCGTCGATCCGAAGAGCTTCGTGTACCTCGCCGGCATGCAGCTCGACTTCGTGAAGGGGATGATGGGCCACGGCTTCAAGTTCAACAACCCCAACGCCAAGGGCAGCTGTGGCTGTGGTGAATCAGTCCAGTTCTGATTACTTCGCGGTGCTCGGCTTGCCGCCGGGCTTCGCGATCGACGCCGCGGCGGTCGAGCGCGCGTTCCACGAGCGATCGCGCACCGATCACCCCGATCGGTTCGCGAGCGCGCCGGCCAGCGAGCGCGCGGCGGCGGCCCAGAAGTTCGCGGTGATCCGCGATGCGTACCAGACGCTGCGCCTGCCGGCGCGGCGCGCCGAGTACCTGCTCGCCAGAGAGGGCGTGGTGATCGGCGAGCACGAGCGGCTCGACCTCGCGTTCCTCGACGAGGTGCTCGAGCTGCGCGAGGAGCTCGCCGGGGCGCTGGCCGCCGGCGATCACGCGAAGGTCGCGACCCTCGAGGCCGCGATGAAGCGCCGCCACGAGGGCCTGGTTGCCCAGCTCGCGCCCGCGTTCGACGCGATCGCGCGCGGTGGTGACGAGGCGATCGCGGCCCGCGCGACCGCCAAGCGCGCGCTGGTCGAGCTGCGCTACGTGCAGCGCTACCTCGAGGAGTGCGACCGGGCTGACGCCTAGCGCTCCTCTCGATTTCACGTCCCCACGATAGGCCCGTACATGTTGTTGCAGATCTCCGAACCCGGCGAGTCCACCATCAAGGAGGCTTGCCGCAAGCGGGTCGCCGGCATCGACCTCGGCACGACCAACAGCCTGGTCGCGACCGTCGTCGACGGCACGCCGCAGGTGATCGGCGGCGACGGCGGGCCGCTGGTGCCCTCGGTCGTGCGCTACGGCGCCGACGGCGTGCTCGCGGTTGGTCGCGCCGCGGCCGATGGCGCCGCGGCCGCGCCGCGCGACACGATCTACAGCGTCAAGCGGCTCATCGGCCGCGCGATGGCCGACGTCGCGTCGACGCGCGCGATGCTGCCCTACGATCTCGTCGACGACGGCCGCCAGGTCGTGGTCGCGGTCGCCAACCGCACGCGCACCGTTTCGCCGATCGAGGTCTCCGCCGAGATCCTGAAGGAGCTGGCGCGCCGCGCCGCGCCCGCGCTCGGCGGCGGCGTCGAGGGCGTGGTGATCACCGTGCCGGCGTACTTCGACGACGCCCAGCGCCAGGCCACGCGCGACGCCGGCCGGCTCGCGGGCCTCGAGGTGCTGCGCCTGCTCGCCGAGCCGACCGCGGCGGCCCTGGCCTACGGGCTCGATCGCGGCTCGCGCGGCACCTACGCGGTCTACGATCTCGGCGGCGGCACGTTCGACATCTCGATCCTCAAGCTGGTCGACGGCGTCTTCGAGGTCCGGTCGACCGGCGGCGACTCCGCGCTGGGCGGCGACGACATCGATCGCGGGCTGGTCGAGCTGGTGCTCGGCGACGTGCTCGGCGCGCTGTCGTCGCACGAACGCGACGGCGTCCTGCGCGCGGCGCTGACCTCGGCGCGCGTCGCCAAGGAAGCGCTGACGGATGCCACCTCGACCGAGCTGGTCATCGAGCTGCCCACCGGCACCTTGCGCCGCACGCTGACCCGCGCCGAGCTCGCCGCGGTCGCGAAGCCGCTGCTCGAGCGCACCGGCAAGGCCTGTCGCCGCGCGATCAAGGACGCCGAGCTGACCCCCGCCGAGCTCGACGGCGTGATCCTCGTCGGCGGCTCGACCCGCTCGCCGGTCGTGCGCGACTACGTGCGGGCGCTCTTCGATCGCGAGCCGCTGTGCGATCTCGATCCCGACCAGGTCGTGGCGCTGGGCGCGGCGGTCCAGGCCGAGGTGCTGTCCGGCGGCGACCAGGAGGTCGTGCTGCTCGATGTCGTGCCGCTGTCGCTCGGCATCGAGACGATGGGCGGCGTGGTCGAGAAGCTGATCGTGCGCAACACGACCATCCCGTGCGGCGCCAACCAGACGTTCACGACCTACGCCGACAACCAGACCGGCTTCGACATCCACGTGCTCCAGGGCGAGCGCGAGACCGTCGATGCGTGTCGCTCGCTCGCGCGCTTCACGCTGCGCGGCATCCCGCCGATGATCGCCGGGCTCGCCCGCGTCACGATCACGTTCGTCATCGACGCCGACGGCATCCTGCGGGTCACCGCGAAGGAGGAGACCTCGGGCCTCGAGGCCGCGATCGATGTGGTGCCGTCGTACGGCCTCACCGACGAGGAGGTCGAGCGCATGCTGCTCGAGTCCTTCGATCACGCCGAGGACGATCTCCGCCGCCGCAACCTGCAGATCGAGCGGGTCGAGGCCGAGCGCATCCTGGCCGCCACCCGCGGCGCGTTCGCCTCGGGCGATCCGCTGCTCGAGGATGATGTCCGCGCCGCCGGCGAGGCCGCGATGGCGGTGCTCGCGGCCGCCGCGACCGGCGAGGACTACCACGCGATCCGCGACGCGATCACCGCGCTCGATCTCGCGACCAAGCCGTTCGCCCAGGCCCGCATGAACCGCGCCGTCGCCGCCGCGATGCACGGCCGCCGGCTCGATGCGGTCGAGCACGAGATCGACGCCAGCATCCACACCCACGCGCAGGCCCACGCCAGCGCGGCCACCGTCCCGAGCTGACCATGCCGACGATCACGTTCCAGAACCCGCGCGGTCGCGGCTCGGCCGCGCTGTCGGTCGTCGTCGAGCCGGGCACGACCATCCTCGACGCCGCCGAGCACTGCGACGCGCGCGTCGGCCACGCCTGCGGCGGCAACCTCGCGTGCTCCACCTGTCACGTCTGGATCCACGAGGGCGACGACCTCAGCGAGCCCGAGGACAAGGAGTACGACATCCTCGACAAGGCCTTCGACGTGCGGCCCGAGTCGCGCCTCGGCTGCCAGGCCAAGGTCGGCACCAGCGATCTCGTCATCGAGATCACCGAGGAGTCGCTCAAGTCGTGGCTCGACGAGAACCCCGACATCCGCAAGCGCGAGGCGGGGTAGCGCGACACGAGGCGCGGTAGGCTCGGCGGGCATGCCCGCGTTCGTCTTCACCACGCCCGTCCGCTTCGCCGACGTCGATCACGCCGGCATCGTCTACTACCCGCGGTTCTTCCACCTTTTTCACCTCGCGTTCGAGGAGCTGTGGCGGAGCCGGCTGGGCGCGCGCGCCTACGTCGAGCTGCTCGATCGCGATCGGGTCGGGTTCCCGGCGGTGCGCGCCGAGTGCGACTACGCGCTGCCGCTGCGCTTCGGCGACACGATCGAGATCGAGCTGAGCGTGGCGCGCCTCGGCCGCACCTCGATCACGTTCCACTACCGCGTCTTCAAGGCCGCCGAGGGCGAGACCCCGCGCGCGCTCGCGGCCGACGGCAAGGTCGTGTGCGCGGTCGTCGACCTGGCGAAGTTCGTCGCGGTGCCCATCCCCGGTCGGATCGCCGAGCTGATCGGCGATCTGGTCGAGACGCCCGCCGCCACCTGATCGCGTGATGGCCCTGACGAGATCCGTCATCGTGCGCTCGACTTGCGCCCGATGAACCGCGGTTCCGTCACGAACCGCGCGAACCCCTGGACCCGCGGCCGCCGATCGCTATAGTGCCCCCCGATGGTCACGCTCGACCCCACCCAGCTCCACGCGCTGGTCGCGCGTCTCGTCGAGGCGCGCGTCGCCGACTCGCTCGGCGATGTCGAGCGCGCGCTCACGGCGTGGCGCGCTGGCCAGCTCGGCGCTCTCGAGGCCCACGGCGTCGTGCTCAAGCACGCCGCGCGCTGCGAACGCCTCGTCGAGCGCGTCACCGCGGTCGCCTCGGACCGGCCGCAGGCGGTCCTGCGCGACGCCTTCGATGTCGGCGCGATCGATCGCGAGACCTTCACCGCGCTCGCCGGCGTGCCGCCCGACGCGGTCGAGCCCGCGGGCTCGCTGTCCGATGACGAGGCCGCGGCCTCCGACAAGCGCGGCATGGTCGAGTCGCTGCTCGAGCAGGGCGCGATCCTCGTCCACATCGACGCCCGCGGCGACGACGTCGTCGTCCCCAACCGGCTGCGCGGCGACGCCAAGCTCGTGTTGCGCTTCGGCTACGCGCTGACCCCGGCGATCGTCGATCTCGCGGTCGACGAGCGCGGCATCTCGGGCACGCTGACCTTCGGCGGTCAGCCGTTCCACTGCACGCTGCCGTGGCGCTCGATCTACGCCGCGATCGTCGAGGGCGCGGACAAGGGCATGGTCTGGCCCGAGGACATCCCCGATGTCGTGCTCGCCGGCCAGCGCGCCGAGGCCGTGCCGCCGCCGGTCGCCGTGAAGGATCCGACGCCCGAGCCCGCGCCCGCGCCGCGCCCGCGCGGCGGGCACCTCAAGCTCGTCGACTGATCGCGCGCTACGGGCACTCGCCCGGCGCCGCGGGGACGATCTCGACGCGGTCCACCTTCAGGTGGCTCTCCGCCAGACACAACGCGGGGGCGTCGAGCAGGATCGCGAAGGCGAACGGCGCGCCGCGGCCGGTGGTACTTTCGGGCGCGTACTCCGCGGCGCCGAGGCACTGGCGCGTCAGGTACCAGCCGTGGTCGAACACCATTGCGGCGGTCACTGCGTGCCAGGTGGTCCCGATGCCGAACTGCAGGCCACGGTTCGGGTCCCATGAGTAGATCGAGTAGTTCGCCGCCAGGACCAGCGGCTCGGCGCGCGATCGCCGGGGCATCTCGATCGGCTGCGCGAGGGTCATGTTCTCGGTCGGGCACGGCGCCTTGATGTCGCCGTCGAAGAGCCCGGCGCCGAGGTCGACCATGCCGACGTTGTCGAGCGCGGGATCGATCACCGTGCCACCCGCGGTCGTCCACGCGCCGGGCATCGTGAAGCCCGGGTTCTCGATCACCCCGCTCCATTGACAGTCACCGGCGAGATCGAGCGCGTAGCCGGCCGCGCAGACGCACGCGTGCGGCGACGCATCGAGGTCACAGACCGCGTGCGGATCGGCGCAGTCGCTGTCGCTGCTACAGGCCCCGGTGGCGTCGGGCATCGCGTCGAGGGTCGCATCGGTGACCGCGTCGGGTGTCGCGTCGACCGCCGCGTCATCGCCGGCGTCGAACGGCGCGTCGTCCGGACGCGCGGCGTCCGGACGCGCGGCGTCCGCTGCGGCATCCGCCGCAGGCCCGTCGCTCGGTGCGGCGTCGGGCACGTTCGCGTCGCTTGTGCCATCTGCGCCCGTCGCATCGACCAGCACGGCGTCGATCGCCGCCGCATCACCGGTGCTGGGCGCCGGGCCCCCACACGCCATCACCAGCACGCCGACCCCGACGATCCATCGCATGCGCTGATCATGGCCGCATCCCGCGCGGTTGATCACGGAACGTGGGCACCGCGCTCGGCCGATGGAGCGCCCGCGTGTCAGAGGTGCGTCGGGCAGCTCGGGTCGGTCGTGAGCGTCACGTCATCGAGATAGAGGTGGGTCTCTGCGACCGGCAGGCCGCAGTTCGGCGCCGATGCGGGATCGCTCATCCGGAAGTCCGCCCACTGGGGGATATCGGGCAAGCGCGGATCGAGGCAGGAGATCCCGCGATGCCACTGGCCGTCGCTGATGTAGGCCGGCGAGAGGCTGAAGCCGAGGATGCTGAGCCCGCTACCGGGCTCGGCCTTGTAGTAGAACGCCAGCGCTGGACCCTCGGTGCCCGTCGGCGCCGGCGCGATCACCCCGAGGCCCCAGCGCGGGCCGCCGCACGTGGTGTTCAGCGTGTACCGGAGCACGCCGCTGCCCGTGTGCGCGAGGCTCGCGTCGTGCACCTTGACCAGCGGCGAATCCGGGATGACCCCGGCCGTCCCGACGAGCGGCGTCATCGACTCGAACCCGCCGTCGGCGAGCTGCGGATCGCTGCCGCACGCGGGGTCGTCGACGATCGCGACGTCGTCGAGCACGGCGTCCAGGTTGACCACGTCGCTGCAGGTGCCCGCGGCGGCGCGCACGCGGGTGCGTAGCGCGGAGAGCGTGCCGCGCTGGTATGAGGGGATGCATAGGTGCACGGTGGCGCGCTGACCATCGCCGTCGACCTGCGCATACGCCTGCCCGATCTGGAGCTCCAGCGCGGCGCCGGTCGCGACGGTCGCGGACAGCGCGATCGCGGGCGACGCGAGGTCGGCCGGGATCGAGAGCGGCACCATCGCGGCGGTGTAGCCGCAGCGCGAGTCGAGGTGGAGTTGCACGCCGCGGCTCCCGCCCACGCCGACCCCGTCGACGATGGCGGCGCTCGCCGGCGCGGCCGCGTCGAAGCTCCAGCCGCCACTGCCCTCGGCATCGCCGTTGGGCACCACGCCCGGCGTCAGGCATTCCCCGGGGCTGGCGGGGACGATCTGGACGTGATCGATGGCGAAATGGCTCGTGATCAGGCACAGGGTCGGGGGGGCGAGCACCATGGAGAACTGGCGCGCGCCGCCGCGACCCGTCGTGGTCTCCGGAGCGTATTCGCCTGCGCCCAGGCACGCGCGGGTCGTGTGCCAGGTGTAGTCGTAGAGGCCGCTCGCCGTCGCGTCGTGCCAGCTGGTGCCGATGCCGAGCTGCATGGTTCGATCGGGGATCTCGGTGATGATCCGGTAGCTCGCCTCGATGACGAGGGGCTCGGCACGCGATCGCCGCGGCATCTCGATCGTCTGGGCGATGCGCATGATGTCCGTCGGGCACGGGGCCTTGATGTCCCCATCGAACATGCCCGCGCCGAGGTCGGACATGCCCAGCTGGTCGAGCGCGGGGTCGACGACGGTCCCGCCTGCCGTCGTCCAGCTCGCGGTGCTCGTGAAGCCGGGATTCGCGATGATGCCGCTCCAGGTGCACGCGCCGGTCAGGTCGGGCGCATACCCCGCGGCGCAGACGCACGCATGCGGTGACGGCGTGAGGTCGCAGACCGCGTGCGGGTCCGCGCAGTCGCTGTCCTGGCCGCAGCTACCCGTGGCGTCGAGCGACGCGTCGGGGGCGGCGTCGAACGGCGCGTCAGGCGGCGCGCCGTCGACGAGCGCCGCGTCGATCGCGGCGGCGTCTGTTGCGCCTTGACCGGGGCCCCCACACGCCATCACCAGCAGACCGACCCCGACGATCCATCGCATGCGCTGATCATGGCCGCATCTCGCGCGGCCGATCACGAAATCGGCGGCGCCGCAGGGGCGGCGCGCAGGCTCAGGTCCGCGCGGGCAGGTGCAGCCGCACGCCGCACGCCGCCGGCACGCCGGGGCAGGGCGGGGCGAGCTTCTCGAGCTCGATCGTCACCGCCGCGCGCGGGTAGGCGTCCTGGATCGCGCGGCCGATCGCACCGGCCAGCGCCTCGAGGAGCTTGTAGGTCGACTGGGTGCCCAACTTGACCACGGTCTCGCTGACCTTCCAGTAGTCGACCGTGTCGCTGATCCGATCGGACCGGCTCGCGGCATCGAGCGACTGCTCGAGGGTCAGGTTGACCCGGAAGCGCCGCGTACCGCGCCGCTCGGCCGCCGAATAGCCGTGGTTGCCCTCGAACTCGAGGCCGCGCACGAACACCGCATCGTCGCTCATCGTCCGGACGCTCGGTTCAGCGCAGGTCGTCAGCTTCGTCGTCGCGCTCGCGCTCGCGGCGCGCGAGCTTCTTCTTGATCATCTGGCGCTTGAGCGGGCCGACGAAGTCGACGAGCAGCTTGCCGGTCAGGTGATCGTTCTCGTGCAGGAGGCAGCGGGCCAGCAGGCCCTCGCCCTCGAGCTCGAAGGTCTCGCCGTCGATGCCCATGGCCCGGACGCGGGCCTTCATCGGCCGCTCGACCTGGATGTAGATGTCGGGGAACGACAGGCAGCCCTCGTCGGACTTCTGCATCTCGTCCGAGGTCCACACGACCTCGGGGTTGATGAACGCGACCGGGAGGTCGTGCTCGCTCTTGCCGGCCAGCTTGGGGTCGACGATGAACATGCGGGTCGGATCGCCGAGCTGCAGGGCCGCGATGCCCAGGCCGTTCTCGGCGTACATCGAGTCGCACAGATCGCGATAGAGCGTCCGGACGCGGTCATCGACCTGCGTCACCGGCACGCTCGCCTGACGCAGGCGATCATCCGGCCAGACGACGACGGGACGCACTGCCATGGGCGAACCATAGGGCGCGACTCCCGGGGTGTCAACGCGCAGTCTTCGGGACGAGAATTCGTCGACATTCCGCGCCGGACCGCCGGTTGACAAGCCCGCCCCCGGGGGCCATACCTCGGCCACCGCATGCCCGTCACGCGCTACTCGGAGGCCCGCCTGCCGACGCCCCACGGCGAGTTCAAGCTCGTCGTCTACCGCACCGGCTTGCCGGCCGGGCTGGGCGGCTCCGCGACCGGCGCCGACGAGGAGCACGTCGCGATGGTGCTGGGCGACGTGCGCGGCGACGACGTGCTCGTGCGCGTGCACTCGTCGTGCTTCACCGGCGAGGTGCTGGGCTCGCTGCGCTGCGATTGCCGCGAGCAGCTCGACGCCGCGCTGGCGCGGATCGCGCGCGAGGGCCGCGGCGTCGTCGTGTACCTGGTGCAGGAGGGCCGCGGCATCGGCCTCGGCAACAAGATCCGCGCGTACGCGCTGCAAGATGCCGGCGCCGACACCGTCGACGCCAACCTCCAGCTCGGCTTCGACGCCGACCTGCGCAGCTACGATCTCGCCGCCGCGATCCTCCGCGATCTCGGCACCGGCACGATTCGCCTCATGACCAACAACCCGGCCAAGATCGCCGGCCTCGAGAACCTGGGCGTGGCGGTGGTCGCCGAGCCGCACTGGGTCGCGTCGACCGAGCACGCGGCCGAGTACCTCGAGGTCAAGAAGCAGAAGATGGGACACATCGCATGACGATCACCGAAGCCCAGGTCCGGGAAGCCCTCACCAAGGTCATCGATCCGGCGCTCGAGCACGACCTCGTCTCGTACCGCATGGTGCGCGGCATCGAGGTGGCCGGCGACGACGTGCTGGTCAAGATCGACATCCCGACCCACGCCTACCCCGAGGCGCTGCGCCGCGAGCAGGGCAAGCGCATCGAGAGCGCGCTCAAGGCCATCGGCGCGCGCAACGTGACGGTCATGCAGGAGGTCGAGACCGCGTTCCTGCCGGCGCCGTCCGACAAGGCCGTGCTCAAGGGCCCCAAGAACGTCATCGCGGTCGCCGCCGGCAAGGGCGGCGTCGGCAAGTCGACGGTCGCGGTCAACGTCGCGCTCGCCCTCGCGCGCCACGGCGCCAAGGTCGGCCTGCTCGACGCGGACGTCTTCGGCCCGTCGATCCCGACGATGCTTGGCCCGCCGACCAAGCCGCCGACCGCCGCCGACAACAAGCAGATCATCCCCGCCGAGCACCACGGCATCAAGGTGATCTCGGTCGGCTTCTTCGTCGACAAGGGCGAGGCCGTGGTCTGGCGCGGCCCGATGGTCCATCGCCTGCTGCAGCAGTTCCTCGGCGACGTGGAGTGGGGCGATCTCGATTACCTCATCTGCGATCTGCCGCCGGGCACCGGCGACGTCCAGCTGTCGCTCTCGCAGCTCATCCCGATCGCCGGCTCGATCATGGTCACGACCCCGCAGGAGGTCTCGATCGTCGATGTCGTGAAGGGCATCGCGATGTTCGAGAAGGTCGAGATCCCGATCCTCGGCATCGTCGAGAACATGAGCTACTACACGTGTCCGGCGTGCGGACACCACGACGAGATCTTCAGCCACGGCGGCGGCAAGCGCCTGGCCCAGGAGGTCGGCGCCGCCTTCTTCGGCGAGATCCCGATCGACACCCGCATCCGCTTCGGCGGCGACGCCGGCATCCCGGTCGTCATCGCCGCGCCCGACAGCGAGAACGCGCGCCGCTTCATGGACATCGCCAGCGCCGCCGCGCTCAAGGTCGCCGGTGCGGTGCTGTCGAAGCCGAAGCGATCGCCCAGGCTCGCGGTCATCAAGTAGCGCGTCAGCGCGCCGCGCGATCAGCGCGGGTGCTTGGCCTGCCAGGCCAGGGCCGCCGCGTGCTTCGGATCCTTCGCGTCGGGGAAGGCGGCGAGGACCGCGGCGATGCTCGCGTCGGCGGCCTTGCGGTCGCCGAGCGCAAGGTGGGCGTCGGCGAGGGCGAGGTCGGTGTCGGCGACGTGCGGCGCGTCGCCGGCCTTGGCGAAACCGGCGCGGGCCTGGTCGAGGAGCGGAAGTGCTTCACGCGGACTCTTGCTCCCGACCAACGCGCGGGCGAGACCAACGCGGTCACGATCGATACGCGGCGCGTCGGGCGTGAGTTGCCGCTCGTCTCGTAGCAGCACTCTCCGCAACAACTGAACGGCCTCCGCGGTATGGCTGCCGCGGGTCAGTACTCCGGCCAGATTGATGCGGCGGACGGTCGCGTCGTCGCTGTCGTCACCGGAGGCCGCGACCGAGATGGCGACGGCGCGACGACCATAGGCGATTGCCGTCGGCGGATCGTCGTCGCATGCGATGACCAGTCCGTCCAGCGCCGCGGCGAGCAGTGGATGGGCGGCTCCGAAGACGCGCTCGATCGACGGCAGCGCCGCCTCGAGGTCCTTGCGCGCCTGTATTCGTTCCCCCATCTGAGCGCGCATCGCCGACAAGTTGACGAGCGTGATCAGTACGCGTCGGTGGTCGGGGCCGTACGCGCCGCGCTGGATCTTCAGGACTTCTTCGAGCAACGCCATCGCGCCGGCGCTGTCGCCGCGATCGACTCGGACCCCCGCGAGGATCTGCGCCGCGTTTGCGGTCTCAGGATGGGCAGGGCCATAGCGCCGACGAACTTCGTCATACGCCTCTTGTACGAGCACCTCGGCGTGCTCCGCGTCGCCACCCTCGTGGAGGATACGTCCGAGGTTGAGCAGTGGTCCCGGCTCGTGTGGATCCGGGGACGCGCGCAACACCTCGAGGGCGCGGTTCGCAAGCGCGACGGATTCCGAAAGGTGCTGTTGCTTGAGTGCTGCTTCTGCGCGCATGAACGCGAGGTGTGCGCGCCGGCGCGGATCGTCGACGCGCACCATCACCGCGGACGCGGCCTCCCACGCTGCCGCCTGCTCGGCGGCGGTGGCGCCGACTTGGCCTGCCGTGTCAGCCAGGCGAATCAGGCTGTTGGCGCGAGCGTCGTCCGCGCCGCAACTATCGGCCATGATGCTCGCGTCGCGCAGAACGGCCCGCGCAGCGATGAGTTCGTCGCGGTTTGACGCAGCCTGGACGAGGACTGATCCGTAGCGCCACAGGCCATCGGTGATCAAGGGGCATCGACCGGTCGCGCGCGCCGCTGTGAGCGTTGCCTTGGACCTTTCGAGGATCGCCGGCGATGGCGGCGCGAGCCTTGATTCTGCGTCGATGTCGATGAGCCGACGCTGGATCTCGCGAATCGTCGCGCGAGCCGCAGGATCCGTTGGTAGCGGCGGCAACGCGCCCAGCGTGACGACACGACTGCATTCGGCGATGTCGTCGATGTCGTCCGTGGCTTGAGCGGCGCGATTCAGCATCTTGCGATCGAGGTGCTCGAGCCGGGCGGCGAGGGCATCGAGCGTGTCGAGGTGCCGATCGAGGCAATTGATCCGCGCATCGAGCAGCTGGGGCGACTGCTCGCCGCGGATGTTGGTGGCGGTGCAGGCCTCGACGCGCGCCGCCGTGAAGCTGCGCGCGGCCTTCTCGAACTGATCGTCGACGTACTGGGCGACGCTGGCGGCATACGGGGCATCGATCGCGCGCAGCGCCTTGCTGATCGCGGCGCGACGCGCAGGCGTCCAGACCTTCGCGACTGGTTCGCCCGCGCCGGCGCACGGGTCGACGGCGGGCGAACGGGTGACGATCGCGAACGTCACGGCGACGATCGCGGGGACGGCGATGGCGGCGGCGATCGCCAGGCGGCGCGGGCGCTGCAGGCGGGCGCGCAGGTGATCGAGGAGTGCGTCGATCGTCGGCCAGCGCTTCGCGGGATCTGCGGACAGGCCGCGCTCGAGGGCGGCCTTGAGCCAGGTGGGGGCATCGCCGTCGGCGCGCAGCGCGGAGCGCTTGGCGAGCGGCGAGCGCGCGACCGTGCGGGTGCGGGCGTCGCCGGGGCGCTCGCCGAACAGGCCCTCCCAGAAGGCGATGCAGAACGAGAACTGATCGCTGCGCGCGTCGAGGGGCGCGCCGGCGCGCTGCTCGGGGGCCATGTACGCGGGCGTGCCGGCGATCGTGCTGGTCTCGAGCGTGGGGCTCGGGGCGGTGTCGGTGGGCGGCGGTGCGTCGTGGGCGAGCGCGAGGCCGAAGTCGGCGACGAGGATCTCGCCGTCGTCGGCGACGAGGACGTTGTCGGGCTTGAAGTCGCGGTGGACGAGGCCGGCGGCGTGGGCGGCGGCGAGGCCGCGGCCGGCGGCGGTGAAGCGCGCGACGACCTCGCGCCAAGGATGCGGGCCCTTGCGCATCCAGGCGCGAAGCGTGCCGCCGGCGACCAGCGGCATGACGACGAAGAGGCCGGCGTCGGTGTCGCCGCCGGTGTCGCCGTCGAGCGTGCCGACGTCGAAGATCGGCACGACGTTGGGGTGGCGGACCTTGGCCATCGCCTGGGCCTCACGCAGCAGGCGGGCGCGCGAGTCGCCGCGCCGCGCGCGGATCACCTTGATCGCGAGGACGCGGTCGAGCTCGGGATCGCGGGCGCGATAGACCGTGCCCATCGCGCCGGCGCCGATCTCGGCCTCGATCAGGTAGCGGCCGACGCGAACGGGTGCCGCGTGGGCGCGATCGCTGGCGCCGCCGCGCACGCTCGGCGCGAGTTCGTCGGCGCGCGGCGTGGCGGGGGCGTCGTCGGACATCGGGGCGGACGATAGCAGCGTCGGGCGGGCGCGCGATCAGCGCGGGTGCTTGGCCTGCCAGGCCAGCGCGGCGGCGTGCTTCGGGTCCTTGGCGTCGGGGAAGGCGGCAAGGATGGCGGCGATGTCCGCGTCGGCGGCCTTGCGATCGCCGAGGGCGAGGTGGGCGTCGGCAAGGGCGAGGTTAGTCTCGGCGACGTTCGCAGGATCGCCGGCCATGGCAACGCTGGCGCGGGCCTGCTCGAGGACCGTGACAGCGCCGCGGGCATCCTTGGTTCCCAGGAGCGCTCGGCCTAGATTGATGCGAACGAGACTCGCATCCTTCGCGTTCGGCCCCTGCTGCTTCTCGTAGATCGCGAGCGCATGGCGGAACTCGCTGACAGCCTCGGCATAGCTCCCTGCACTGATGAGTGCCTCGCCGAGGTTCGCGAGGCGAAGGGCTACGTAGGGTGAGTCAGCGCCGTTCGCAGCGACCATGAGCGCAACTGCGCGCCTACCGTACTCGACCGCACGAGGTGGGTCGTTGCGATTGCACATCAGCAAACCGTCATAGGCCGATGCGAGGAGTGGATGCGTGGGGCCGAAGACCTTCTCGACAAGCGGAACGACACGTTCGAGTTCCACGCGAGCCGCATCAGGTTGGCCGGCGGATGCTCGGAGCATCGCAAGGTTGACACTGGTGATCAGGACCTGCCGATGGTCGGGACCATATGCGCCGCGCTGAACCCTCAGGACTTCCTCGAGTAGCGCGATCGCTCCCAGCGCGTCACCCCGGTTGGCGCGGATCTCTGCGAGCTTCTGCGCGACCTTCGCTGGCTCTGGGTGCTCTGCGCCATAGCGCCGACGCATCTCTTTGTAGGCCCGCTCGTCGGCCTCGGCCGCCCGATCGAGGGCTCCGCGGGCGGCAAAGATCGAAGCGATCCGCGCCAGAACCGCCGGCCGCTGCGCCTCATCTACCTCGCCGATCGCATCAAGTGCCTCTTGCGCGAGAACGGCCGCGCCGGGGATGTCTTGCCGCGCGATGTCCGCATCCGCGCGCATGAGTAGAAGGAAGACTCGGAGCGAGGGATTGTGCAGTCGCTCCATGGCCGCCGCGGCGGCGTCCCACGCCGCCGCTTGTTCTTCTGCGCTGGCACCGACCGCGTCAGCCGTCTCCGCGAGAGCTTGCAGGCTTCCCGCCCGATTTTGGTCCGCGCCGCAGCTGTCCGCCATCACGCTCGCGTCCCGCAGGACTCCGCGTGCGGCGACCATGTCTTCGACGTTCTGCGCTGCGCCGGATAGCAGCCTTCCATGGAACAACAGCGCTTGCGTGGTCAGCGGACACCGGCCCGTCGCACGTGCATCGACGAGCACAGCGGCCGACTTGGCGAGTAGTTCCTTGGACGTGGGCGCGAGCGCGGATTCTGCCGCGACCTCGGCCACGCGATGCTCGATGTCGCGAATATTGGCCAGTGCCACCGGCTCGGCTGGGAGTGGCGGCATCGCGCTGAGCCGGATGGCATCGTTGCACTCGCTCAGATCATCGATCCCGTCCACGGCTTGCGCGGCGCGATTGAGCGCCTTCCGATCCGGGTGCTCGAGGCGAGCCGCGAGTGCTTGGAGGTCTACCAGCCGCTGATCCAGACACGCGATACGCGCATCGAGGAGCTGGGGCGACTGCTCGCCGCGGACATTCGTCGCCGTGCAGGCCTCGAGGCGCGCCGCGGTGAAGCTGCGCGCGGCCTTCTCGAACTGATCGTCGACGTACTGCGCGACGCTCGCGGCATATGGCGCATCGATCGCGCGGAGCGCCGTGCTGATCGCGGCGCGGCGCGCGGGCGTCCAGACCTTGGCGACCGGCTCGCCCGCGCCAGCGCACGGGTCGACGGCGGGCTCGCGGGTGACGACCGCGAAGGTGACGGCGGCGATCGCTGGGATGGCGATGGCCGCAGCGATCGCAACGCGCCGCGGGCGCTGCTGGCGGGCGCGCAGGTGATCGAGGAGCGCGCCGATCGTCGGCCAGCGCTTCGCGGGATCGGCTGACAGGCCGCGCTCGAGCGCGGCGCGCAGCCAGGCGGGGGCGTCGCCGTCGGCGCGCAGCGCGGAGCGCTTGCCGAGCGGCGAGCGCGCGATCGTCCGGGTGCGGGCGTCGCCGGGGCGCTCGCCGAAGAGGCCCTCCCAGAAGGCGATGCAGAACGAGAACTGATCGCTGCGCGCGTCGAGGGCGCCGCCGGCGCGCTGCTCGGGCGCCATGTACGCGGGCGTGCCGGCGATCGAGCTGGTCTCGATCGAGCGCGCGGAGTCGAGCTCGCCGTCGGCGGTTGCCTCCTGGGCGAGGGCGAGGCCGAAGTCGGCGACGAGGATCTCGCCGTCGTCGGCGACGAGGACGTTGTCGGGCTTGAAGTCGCGGTGGACGAGGCCGGCGGCGTGGGCGGCCGCGAGGCCGCGGCCGGCCGCGACAAAGCGACTCACGACCTCGCGCCACGGATGCGGCCCTTTGCGCATCCAGGCGCGGAGCGTGCCGCCCGCAACCAGCGGCATGACGACAAAAATCCCGCCACCGCGATCGCCGTCGCCGTCCTCGTCGAGCGTCCCGACGTCGAAGATCGGCACGACGTTCGGGTGGCGGACCTTGGCCATCGCCTGGGCCTCGCGCAGGAGGCGCGCGCGCGTGTCACCGCGGCGGGCGCGGATCACCTTGATGGCGAGGACGCGATCGAGCTCGGGGTCGCGGGCGCGATAGACCACACCCATCGCGCCGGCGCCTACCTCCGCGGCGATCTCGTAGCGCCCGACGCGCGTCGGCAGCGGTTCATCGACATCCGAGGAAGGCGCGGTGGCGACGTCGGCGACCGTCGCGTCGACCTCGGTCGCGCCATCGGGGACGGTCGGCGCCAGCTGATCAGCACGCAGATCATCGGACATCGCGCGCACGATAGCAGCGTGTCCGCGAGACGCGAACACCCGTCGCAGGACTCACGCCTGGAGGAACCTCAGTTCGGCGCGCCGGTGCACGGCGCGAGCTCGCACAGCACGCGCGCGACATGCGCGATCGCGCGATCGAGGCGGTCCGCGGGATCCAGCGTCTCGAGCAGGAGCTGGCGATCGTCGGGATCCTGGACCAGCGCGGCGGTGAGCACATCGGCGCACGCGGCGGCGCACGTCTGGGCCTTGATGAGCTCGCGGAGCTGCGCGCCGCCCTCGTCGAGGACGTCGGCGAGGCGATCGCACAGCATGCACAGCTGGAGGTGCGCGGAGCGCACGCGCTCGGGGCGACCGGAGACGCGATCCTCGAGGAGGCGCGCGGAGACGCGGCGGTACTGGCGCTCGGCGGGCAGCTCGCTCGAGATCGAAAGGCGGCCCACGCCGCGCAGGAGGATGTGGAAGCGGCCGTCGGGAAGCTCGTCGGCGCACAGGATGCGACCGAGCCCGGCGTGCTCGTGGATCGGCGGGCGATCGAAGTACTCGGCCTCGTGGCCCGGCTTGAGCCGCGCGATCGCCATCAGCCGATCGCCCGCGAGGGCGTCGCGGGTCAGCGCGCGGTAGCGCGGCTCGAACACGTGCAGCGGCAGCAGGCCGCCGGGCAGGAGCACGCAGTTGGGCAGCGGGAAGATCGGCAGCGCGGCGAGCGACTCGGGCGTGATCGCGTCGCCATTCGGATCGGACGCGCCGGGATCAGGCTTGCCCATGGATCACGCGAAGACGTCGATGCAGGAGCCGGTCAGCGCGGCGGGCGCATCGGCGGCGAGGAACAGCGCGGTCCGGGCGATGTCGTCGGGGCTCATGTCGGGCTCGGCGCCTGGCAGCCCAGCGCGCAGCATCTCCGTATCGACGCTCCCTGGGCAGATCGCATTCACGCTCACTCTAGCGCTGCGCAGCTCCTCGGCAAGCGCGCGGGTGAGGCCGACGACCGCGTGCTTGGCCGCGCAGTAGCCCGCGAGCATCGCCGTGCCTTCGCGGCCGGCGCGCGACGCGATGTTGATGATGCGGCCGGCGCGCTCGACGATCGCTGGCCCGAACGCACGGATTGCGTGGAACGTGCCGTCGAGGTTCACGGCCTGGACGCGGCGCCAGTCGGCGTCGCTCATCGCGAGCAGTGGGCCGCGCGCGACGGCGCCCGCGTTGTTTACGAGAATGTCGCAGGGGCCGAGCGCGGCGGTCAGCGCAGCGGCGGCGTGCGCGACCGCCGCTGGATCCGCGACGTCGGCGATCGCGATCGCCGCATCGCCGCCCGCGGCCTGGACCTCGGCCGCGACGGCCTCGAGCGTCGCGCGATCGCGCGCGAGGAGCCCGACCCGGGCGCCGGCGCCGGCGAACCGCAGCGCGATCGCCCGGCCGATGCCGCGGGACGCACCGGTGACGATCGCGACCTTGCCGGCGAGCGCGGTCACGAGCGGCCTCGCGGGCGCAGCTCCGTCACCGGGCGCCGGCCCGCGAACCCGGTGTCGAGCTCGTGGAACCACGCGAGCGAGGCCTCGCCGTAGCGCCAGCACAGCCAGACCTCGCGGCCCTCGTGATCGCCGCGCCAGTCGCACAGCCCGATCTCGATGTCGCGGATCACGCAGCCGGTCTCGCTGATCGCCGCGACCTGCTCGCGCAGCGCCTCGGCCATGCCATCGAAGACCGCGCGATCGCGCAGCACCTTCGCGGTCGCGTCGGGCGCGGC